>JABMRN010000178.1 GCA_013202515.1 Candidatus Omnitrophota bacterium
CCAATATTTCGCTGATTTTTTTCCGGCCGATTCGGTTTGGGCGATTTCATTCTCGTGATGAGGAAATATTAAATCAAGTCCGCCGCCATGGATTAAAAATTTATTTCCAAGATATTTCGTGCTCATGACAGAGCATTCTATGTGCCAGCCGGGCCTACCATCTCCCCATGGACTGGGCCAGGACGGTTCGCCTTCCCTGGATGCCTTCCAGAGCGCAAAATCAAGGGGGTCGAGCTTGTTTTTATCAAGCGTGACCCTTGAGCCCTCTTCCATCTCATCTATGCTCTGGCCTGATAATTTTCCATAATTTCTAAATTTTCTTACATTAAAATATACATTAGCACCTGCTGCATAAGCATAACCATTCTTTATTAACGCTTTTATGAACTTAATAATATCATTTATAGTTTCCGTTGCCTTGGGCTCTATGTCGGGCTTTGTCATGCCTAATAGCGCCATATCTTCATGATACCTATTTAAATATTTATCGGATATTGCTTTAACCTTATTTTTTAGTGACAGATCTCCACGGTCAACAAGGGCTCGATTAATAATTTTATCATCTATGTCAGTAACATTTCGTATAAACTTAACTTTGTATTTTCTGTACCGCATATATTTTACTATTACATCAAAGACATAGGCGCTTCTGGCGTGTCCGATATGGGATTCATCATAAACTGTCGGGCCACAGACATAGATACCGATATGTTTCTCGGTTAAATTTTGTTTTTTCCGCGTAAGGGTATTATATAGTGTTATCATATATTTAAACACAAAAGTCAAATCTTAAAACTCAAAGCCACATCTCAAAATTTAAAACTTTTGAGTTTTAACTTGTGGTTTTGACTTTTTAGTCTTGAGTTTTGACTCTTTACTCCTCTTCCCCCTTCCTCTCGTGGTAGTCTTTTATCTCACCCTCGATGTGATCTATTTCGTTCTGCAGCTTTTCTAGTGCCTGGGTAAGGGGGTCCGGCAGTGATGTGTGATTAAGGTTTATGCCGGGTATCTTTCGTCCCTCTTTTTTTGCAATCCTTCCGGGAACACCCACAACAGTAGAATTCTGCGGAACATCGCGTATGACGACTGCATTAGCGCCTACCTGCACATTATCGCCTACAGTAATATTTCCAAGGATCTTTGCTCCGGTGCCTACAACCACATTGTTGCCTAAAGTCGGATGGCGCTTGCCTCTTTCTTTGCCTGTTCCTCCGAGGGTTACCCCTTGGAATAATGTAACGTTATTGCCGATCACCGATGTCTCTCCTATGACAACACCCATTCCATGATCGATGAATAAGCTCTTCCCTATAACAGCGCCCGGATGAATCTCTATGCCCGTAATCCACTTGGCGAATTGAGACATAAGCCTCGGAAAAAACGGGATATGCATCTCATGCAGCCGGTGTGTAATTCTATAAAAAATGATGGCATGCAATCCGGAATACGTAATAAGGACCTCAAGAAAACTTGTTGCCGCAGGGTCTCTTTCAAAAATTGCCTTTACCTCTTTTCTAAATACAATGCTCACCATTGCCAGATACAGGGCAACTATTACCAAGATGCCAAGAAATAGATTCAATATACCCATTATATCCCCCTGTTTTGTTTATATCCTACGATGGATGATGAACGATTTTTTCTTTTACGTCTCTCGTCTCTCATCTCTCGTCCCTCGTTTCTTGCAACGTAACTACCGAATACGATGCGATCGCCTCTCCGCTACCTATCGCACCGAATCCTTCGTTGGTTGTAGCCTTTATATTCACCCTTTCAATATCTATTTCCAGCATGGAGGCTAAATTCTTCTTCATTTTTTCAGCAAAAGGCGCTATTTTGGGCTCTTCGGTAATAATTACGGCATCAATGTTATTAACCACAAAACCCTTGCGCCCTATAGTCTCAAACACCTGCTTTAGAAGCTTCATGCTTGAGATATCTTTATATTTAGGGTCTGTATTCGGAAAATGCCTGCCTATATCGCCGGAAGAGGATGCGCCCAACATTGCATCGCAAATAGAATGTAAAAGTACATCGGCATCAGAATGGCCTTCCAGACCCTTATCATAAGGCAGCTCAACGCCACCCAAGATAAGCTTTCTGCCCTTCATGAGCTTGTGTATGTCATAACCTATACCTACTCGCAATGTATGTCCTATCTCTTTAATAATGCCTTAGCCAAAAGTAGATCTTCGGGTGTAGTTACCTTGATGTTCCTGTTGGAACCTTCTACGATACGAACCTTATGACCTATTTTCTCGACCAATTTTGAATCATCTGTTGAACAAACAAGCATTTTCTTGTTCTTATATGCCTTTAAAATCAAATCTTTTCTAAATACCTGGGGTGTCTGTGCCTCCAGCAATGTGCTTCTTTCAAGCGTCTTTAGAATGAAACCATTTCTCTCGGCTTTTATTGTCGGCTTTACTGGAACACACGCAACTGATGAACCGAACTTCTTTGCTGCCTTTATGCATCTTTCTATAAGTGACTTCTCTAAAAAAGGCCTTACTCCATCGTGTATAAAGACTAGATCCGCATTGCTTTTCTTTAATAATTTTAATCCGTTAGATACAGACTCGGATCTTGTTTTGCCACCTCGAATGATCTTAATTACTTTCCTGAACCTGAATCTTCGTACTAGATTAAGAGCCTTGGAAATACGTTTTTTTGCCACTACAAGTATGATCTCATCTATAAGAGGGGAACTCTCGAGGGCATTCAGGGCGTAAAACAGAAGAGGCTTTGAATTAACTTCTATAAAAGGTTTATCACAATTTTTTTTTAACCTTTTACCGCTTCCCGCGGCGGGAATAATAGCTAGAACCTTCATTGAAAAGACTACCTCTTCGCTCTATGGGCATCCAGTTTATTTGCGAAGATCATCCTGCCGGCGGAAGTCTGCAAAACGCTTGTAATTACAACTTTTATATTTTTGCCTATCATGTGTCTGGCATTATCGACTACCACCATAGTGCCGTCGTCAAAATAAGCAACTCCCTGATTGTGTTCCTTGCCCTCTTTTGTTATATTAACAACCAACTGTTCTCCCGGCAAAACAACAGGCTTAAGCGTATTAGCAAGCTCGTTTATGTTAAGCACCTTTATTTTGTGGAGCTCAGCGATTTTATTAAGGTTGAAATCGTTTGTTAGCACCTTCGCCGATAAAAGCTTCGCAAGCTTGACGATTTTGGCGTCTACCTCTTTGATCTCCGGAAAATCTTCTTCGTTTATGCGTACGTCGAGTTTTTCTGATTTCTGGATTTTGTTTAATATATCAAGACCCCTTCTGCCCCTGTTGCGTTTAAGCGGGTCTTCAGAATCGGCAACCTGCTGTAATTCACGCAAAACGAATCTTGGAACAATCAACATGCCCTCTATGAAATTTGTCTGACAGATATCCGCGATCCTGCCGTCAATGATAACGCTCGTATCGAGTATGATAAGCTCTTCGGTCTGGTCCTGCCTCTGAAACTTCACATAAGGAATGATAAGGTTAAACTCATCCTTGCCCCGCATTGCTATAACCATACCCAAATAACAGAAGACGAGAATAAAGATTATCTGAAGGGCTGAAAACATCTTTGCATCCATCGGAATCAGTTTTAAAACCAAGGTCAGCATCCACGCCATAAAAAAACCAAATATCAACCCGAATACGGCAGCCGAAAGGTTCCTGACAGAAAACCTCCTCATCTTTATCTCAACAAAAATAAGAATGAGCGAGCCGACGCACCCTATAAGCGCTCCCGACAGTCCAGCCTTTGGATCAATAAAATCGTTTAGGAGCATCGCAACATAATACCCAACGATACTTGAAAGAAATACGAAAAATAGTCTTAATAATAATAGCGACATGATCTCCTTTCACGAATATCAGGCTATGATACTCGATTACCTACTATCGTTTCTTAAACAGCTTCCACGGATGGGCTTTTATATCTTTTACAAATGCCTCGAGGTCGTTATATATCGTATCATCCGTTAAAAGTTTACCAATTGTACCCTTACCGTCTTTTACGCCTGTCATGATTGTATCTGCGGAATCGGCAAGGTTGCTGAGTTTCTCGGTAAGCTGATCCATCATAATGGGGTCGTGACCGATTAATTCTTCGTTTTTCTTTAAAATACCGCTTTCGGCACTACCGGGAGTAATTTCAAGGTATTTTTCTCCTAAAAGACCGAGTGTATTAATGCTGGCTCGAGAATCCTTTTCCACCCTCATATCATCCTGAATCCATGCTGAAACCTTCACCCTAGTTCGCTTAGCTGTCTCATCGTAATAGAGCCTTATATTATCTACATATCCGACATTGACGCCTGCTAACCTGACAGGTGCACTTTCACTCAGGCCGTTTATGAAGTTAAATATCGTGATTATGCGATAGCCCTTTGTTACAATGGTAAAGTCACCTATTGAAAATATAATAATGAAAAAAATGATTATTCCAATGGATACAAAAAGCCCAACTTTAAGATCAAAACTCTTAGTCTCTCGCATTACCTTTCCTCCTTAATTAACTTTTCCGATCATATCCTTCATACCGGCCGCCTCGGTAATGGGGCCGATGGCAGCACCCGTAACAAATTGTCTAACAACTGGATCTTTGGAACTTTCTATTTCCTTTGGAGTGCCTTTAACAATTATCTTTCCATCATAAAGCATCGCTATTCGCGTTGCGATTTTATATGCGCTTTTCATATCATGCGTCACTGCTATCGCAGTCACCTGTAGCTTATCGTGCAGCTCCATTATTAAATCATTTATAGCGTCACCCATTATTGGATCAACCCCTGTTGTTGGCTCGTCATATAGGACCACTTCTGGCCTCATGCATATAGCACGTGCCAATCCTACCCTTTTTTTCATACCTCCGGATAGCTCGCCAGGCTTTAGGTGTTCTATATTTTTAAGCCCCACCAAGGCCAGGCATTCCTTAACGCGCTTTTCGATTACTTGTTGAGGGGTATTCGTATGTTCAAGCAGCATAAATCCCACATTTTCTCCGATGGACAGAGAATCAAAAAGGGCTGCCCCTTGAAAAAGCATTCCGAATTTAAGCCTGATTTTATTTAAATCTTTTTCTTCCATTGCACAAACATTCTTGCCATTAATAAGCACCTGGCCGGAATCTGGTCTCATTAAACCCATTATGTGTTTTAAGAGTACGGACTTTCCGCAACCGCTTCTTCCTATGATAACGGTAGTCTCACCGTCATTAATAGTAAGGTTCAGATCATCTAAAACCTTGTTATCGCCAAATGATTTAGACAAATTTATTATTTCTATCATGGTTATACCTAGCTTACCTTCCAATAAAATATAAGAGAGCCGTTATCAAACAGTCTGCTGCAATAATTAATATAAAACTTCTTACTACACTTGACGTTGTGGCCTTTCCGACACCTTCAGCACCCTCTTTGGCATTGAGCCCCTCAAAACATGCAACAATGCATATTATAACTGCAAACACCAGGCTCTTTAAAAGGCCGCTATAAAGATCTTTATTATGCAGCGGCTGAAACGTCATTTTATTATACATATGATGGGATATGTGAAGCTTATATCTTCCTATAACATATCCGCCGGCTATTCCTATTATAACGGAATAAATGGTCAATACCGGAAGCATAAGAAGCATCGCCCAGAATCTCGGCACAACAAGATAGCTCGTTGGGTTGGTGGCCATTGTCCGTAGGGCATCTATCTGCTCGGTTACCTTCATTGTTCCAATCTCGGCCGTTATGGAAGCCCCGCATCTTCCTGCAACAATCAAGGCAGTAAGTACAGGACCCAGCTCCCTTGTCATAGACAAGGCAACGAGCGAGGCAATATACATTTCAGCAGAAATCTTCTGCATCTGATAAGCGCTTTGAAGCGCAAGAACCATGCCCGTAAAAAAACTTATTAAAGAAACTATGGGCAAACTCTGTACCCCTATCTTTGCCATATGTTTCACTATCTGATTAGCGCGAATGGGTCGAACAAATAACTTAGAAAAGGTATCTGCCATTAGAAGTGAAATAGCACCTACGTATTTTAAGAGGCCCAGTGTTTTTTTGCCTAAATCCTGCAAATGTTCTTTAAGTATCATATTAGAATCTCACCTTATGTTCTAATCCAACAAAACTTTCCCTGTCTTTAAACCTCATCTTAAAACTTTCATTTTCGTGCAGCTTATATTCAATACCTATTTCGCTTTCCTTGTCATCGGTGGAATAGCTATCAAAAAGATTCTCGCCTGAGTAAGCGTCAAAGCTAAACGTTATATCTTTTGCTACCTTCTTTTTTGCCTGGATCTTGGCTGTTTCAAACCTTTTGGAAATCTCCCACCCCTCCCATACAGCCATGTTTTGGCTGGTTTCCATCTTCATTTTATCAAAGGCCTTGCCAGAAGAAAAAAGTGCGAAATCTATCTCTCCGCCCAAGAGAAGGCGTCCGCCATCCTTAACTATACAGCCGTCCAAAGCTACAAGCTTTCCGTTTCCCTTCAATGTAGCAATCAATGACTGAAACTCAAGATCTATTATCCTTCCGTTTCTAATATCGATATACGTGTGCGATTGCAATTCCGTAAGAGGCCCCTTTATTATGACCTCGCCTTTCATAAGTCCGCTTGCAATCTTTTCATCGTATTTAGTAAGAACGAATTCTTCTAATAAGAGATCCTTTATAATAAGGTGCATGCTAAGATATGGGTTATTGTAAAGTCCAATTTTTGCATTACCCTCAATAATTCTTTCATTTTCTTTATCGCCAACTCGAATAGAACTTATATCAATCAGATTCCTTTTTCTAATGAATTTGCCCTTTATTTTGATATCTTTGAATGGGGAGTAATTTACAATCATATTTTTGAATGTCATTACAAAAGGAACGACGTCCTCTTCCATGTATATAACGCATCTTACCTCACCCACTACATCAACGCCTTCAAGATCCAAATGCTTCAAGCCGGCATTTACAATAATTTGATTTTCGTCTTTCTTTAATATATTTAAAAGAACCTGCTGATTATTCTTTTTTACCTCGAAAGAGGCGTTCTTTGCCTTAAAATTAGCTAATCCTCGAATACTAATGTCTTCGTCTAGCTTCATATCCAATAAATACAGAGAATCTTTAATGCGCACTATGTTTCCATTAAGGGCATGATTTATTTTATCCCCTAAAAGGGAAACGTACGCCAAAACAAACAGATTGTCAAATGATCCATCGAGTGAAACGAAACCATTAATAAAAGTATTTGTCTTCTCAAAGAATATCTTCATCTTGCCCTTGCGCTTTATAGGAGAAAGTCCCTTAATATTCTTTATAATAGGGTACCAGAACCTATAGGGAAATTCCACCCTCTCAAGCTGAATAGGTTTTTCAAGGTTTGCATGCGAAATTCTTAAATCAGATGATACTATATCCTTAAAAATCCCGCCCTCCAAACGTCCGATATTAACGGTAACGCCCTTCGGGAAAAAGCTATTAAACTTTTTCTCAACGATCGTGCGGGAAGCACTGCCAGAATAAATGTCGAGTGCAAAAAACACTGAAAAGCTGAACAACAAATACAGCGTATTGCTTCTCATATTCTTTCTTATTATTGACCGCCTCATAATATCAAGCCCGCTATTAACTTATTTTGTGGTTTTCTCTTTAATCTTTTTCTTTGGCGTAATTTCTTTTTTGAATTCCAGATGATCAACCTTTGCCTCTACCTTAATGGACGTCCCGCTTTTAATCTGTCCCGATATTATCTCTTGCGCAAGCGGATCTTCAAGGAATCTCTGTATCGTCCTTTTAAGGGGCCTTGCGCCAAACACCTTATCAAACCCTTTCTCGACAAGAAAATCCTTAGCACTCTTAGTAAGCTCTATCATGACATTTTGCTCTTTTAGTCTGTCTTCTACTTCTTTTATCTCCAGCTCTACAATCCCCTCGAGATCCTTCTTGGTAAGGCTTCTAAAAACGATTATATCATCTACCCTGTTTAAAAACTCGGGCTTAAAAACTTTTTTAACCTCTTCGAGCAGACGTTCCTTCATCTCCTTATATGACTCTTCTTCTTTGTCACTGGTTTTAAAACCGATCGAACCCTTTTTCCTGAGCATATCCGCGCCTATGTTGGACGTCATTATAACGATAGTATTTTTAAAATCTACTTTCCTGCCGAAAGAATCCGTTAGGCGGCCTGATTCCAGGACCTGTAAAAGCAGATTGAATACGTCTGAATGCGCCTTTTCTATCTCATCAAGAAGAACAACCGAATATGGCCTTCGCCTAACCTTCTCAGTTAGCTGTCCTCCTTCTTCATACCCCACGTAACCAGGCGGCGCCCCGACAAGACGAGAAACATTAAACTTTTCCATATATTCCGACATGTCTATCTGGATTATCGCATCTTCATCGCCAAACATGAATTCTGCAAGCTTCATGGCAAGAAGCGTCTTTCCAACACCGGTAGGCCCCATGAATACGAACGAGCCGATAGGCCTCTTCGGATCCTTGATACCTGCCCTGGAACGTCTAACCGCACTTGTAATAGCCTTGATCGCCTCATTCTGTCCTATAACACGCTTATCAAGCTCTTTCTCCATATTAACAAATTTCACAGATTCTTTTTCTTCGAGCTTGATAATGGGTACACCTGTCCATTTGGAGACTACAATCGCTATATCTTCGGCAGTAACACTTAGTGTTTTTTTGCCGCTTGCTTCCTTCCAACTTTTTTTAATACTACTTAATTCTTCTTTTGCCTTTCTTTCCTCATCCCGTATCTTTGCAGCCTTTTCAAAATCCTGCTCTTTTACTGCTTCTTCCTTTTCCTTTTTTATGTTCAAAAGCCTCGCCTCTACTTCCTTCATATTGGGCGGTGCCGTCATTGTGGATAATCTTGCACGGGAGCCAGCCTCATCGATTAAATCAATGGCCTTGTCCGGAAGAAAGCGGCCAGATATATATCTATCCGATAGCTTGGCGGCTGCCTCAACTGCCTCATCTAAAAATTTAACACGATGATGCGCCTCGTACCTGTCTCTTAATCCCTTTAGGATTTCTATGGTTTCGTCAACGCTCGGGGCCTCAACCATAATAGTCTGGAACCTTCGCTCTAAGGCTGCGTCTTTTTCTATGTGCTTTCTGTATTCATCAAGGGTTGTTGCACCTATACACTGTATCTCTCCACGCGATAGAGCAGGCTTTAAGATATTGGAGGCATCAATGGCGCCTTCAGCACCACCGGCACCAACAAGGGTATGAAGTTCGTCAATAAAAACAATCGCATCTGTCGATCGCTTCAATTCTTCCATGACAGCCTTTATTCTCTCTTCAAATTGGCCTCTGTATTTTGTCCCGGCAACCATAAGTGCAAGGTCTAGAATCATAATTCTTTTGTTTCGAAGGATCTCTGGGACATCTCCATTTATTATGTCCTGTGCAAGGCCTTCTACAATCGCTGTTTTACCCACGCCTGCTTCGCCGAGAAGAACGGGGTTGTTTTTCGTTCTTCTTGCGAGAATTTGGATCACTCGTTCTATTTCATTTTTTCTGCCTATAACCGGATCAAGTTTATTTTCTCTCGCTAGTCCTGTCAGATCTCTTCCAAAAGAATCAAGTGCTGGTGTTTTTCCCTTCTTAACCTTCTCTTTGGTGCCGAATCCCGGAATCGAGGAACCCAAGAGATTCATTACTTCCATCCTCACCCTGTCCAAATCAAGACCTAAACTCATAAGGACCTGTGAAGCAACACCTTCGCCCTCTCTTATGAGTCCAAGGAGAAGATGCTCGGTACCTATATAATTGTGTCCTAGGTTTCTGGCCTCATCCATAGCGAGCTCTATAACCTTTTTAGCCTTAGGTGTAAACGGAATATCTCCCTGGATTATAGTGCTCGGACCCGGTTGAACGAACTTTTCAACCTCAATCCTTATCTTACCTGGGCTTAGCCCCATACTCGCCAAAACTGCTGCGGCCACACCCTCGCCTTCTCTTACTAGACCCAAGAGAATATGTTCTGTTCCTATATAATCATGGTTAAATCTTTTGGCCTCTTCTTTGGCTAAAAGAATTACCTTTCGTGCTCTTTCAGTAAATCGATTAAACATCGCCATTTGATTTTGCCTCCAATTGTTTATATGATACGTCGTCCTGAACAACAGCTGTTCAAAGTTTTTTCCTCTTACTTACTTTAATCTATCTCGAATCAGTTCCGCACGTTTACGATCACGGTCCTGAGGAGAAAGCACTTTTTTTTCTGTTTTTTGCAGATGCGCCGGTTGTATAAGTATGAAC
>JABMRN010000179.1 GCA_013202515.1 Candidatus Omnitrophota bacterium
CTATCGCTGCGGTTATTACAGAAGGTGAATCCTTCTTAAGAGAAGCTAGAGAGGTCTATCCGCGCGCTAAAACAAGAGAAATTAGCAGCGTGGAAGACAAATTGAGACTACGCTTAAGACAAGTGCGGCTAAGGCCTGAAATATCCGAAAGATTAGCAATGGAGGCTTTAGAAGAAGCCAGCCTTCGCAGATTTAATGCGTTTGCCCAAAAAAACAGAGTTAAGTTTTATGATCTGCGGATCATGGTGAATTATTATATTGAACGAATAGCAAGGCAGATATTAGAAGAATGGGGCGATGATCCGGATTCAGATCTTGTCCAAAGAGCCGAATCTCTCTTGGGGCGGACATCAAATTGGAGAGGAGAATTATTGACGGACGAAGTTAGCAGGCTGCGTTCAAGGATAAGAACAAGAATAAGCGAATTAAATCCTCCTTCTGGTCCGCGGAGTTCTTTCCCTGCGATAGTCGCAGGATTTGCTCCTATGCCGCTATATATAAAGCTAATCCTTAGCTTTTTAATACTTTACGGCTATGCCTATACAAGACGAGAACTTTTCACAGACTGGCTGCACACAAAAGGATACTTAAGAATAGAGAAGATAGCGCGTTCCCTCCTATTTACACTCACCGAATACAGCATACCAAGATACGTTGCCCAAAGCTTTTCATACGCGCCGGGACTAACAATTAGGGAAATAGAGCCGGATATTAGAGCAAGAGTAATTGGATTTTTTGAAAGTTTACGCTTGGATCTTGCAGTCTGCATAGCGGCATATGGACTAGTTGCTGATAAAGAGCGCTTAATTGTTATTGCCAAGGACTTGCAAGAAGAAGGAGAGCTATTTGCACCTAATTATAAAATCGTTCGCAATTCTCAGCAATTAGGAGAAATGTTAGGCCAAATAGAGGGCTTTTTCAAAAATTTGAAGGCCCGTCTTACAGCTATGCGTAAAGACAGAGAAATATCACAAAATACATTCGACAGCATAAGCGCTAGGATTGAGTTGCAGCGACAATTATTTGTCAAACTGAGAAGGGACCTTATCGTATTAATGAATCACCCTCCCGGAGGATCAACAACCAAGCCCACAAGGGCTGAATACCTTAGTGATTATTCAGGCATAAAGCTCATTTTCGAATTATGGCGCGCTATTAAACTCAAGAAAGAAATAAAAAAGGTTGCATCAGGCTGGATTCATGGGTCGGTCCCTCTTGAACCGCAAGAAGTTATGCAGAAAGCATTGGAAAATTCATTCGCCGGAGAAAGATTTATTGCTGAGGCAATATATGAAGCAGTGAAAGATTCTATACCATATAAATTTGATGAATGGAATGTTTCTGCTGAAGAAACATTGAGTAAGGGCTACGGTATGTGCGCCAACAAAACAAAAGTTATGGTTAAACTTTTGCGGCTGGCGGGTATAGAAAATGTAAAATATCGGACATTGAAGGTCAAGTTCTCTGAAAAACTCTGGGCGCTTATAGAATCGAAAAACAGAATATTAAGACCCCAGATCATGGTTCTTCGAAATGCCGGACCAGGTGACCATGTAAAGGTTGAGGTATTTTTTAAAGATGGCAGTTTCAAGCGCTATGATCCATCATTTGACAAAGAACTCGAAAATATTTTTGGATATCATGGAATAGGATCCTTGAATGTATTAAGCGGATATGAAAGTGATGATAATCTCTACGAAGATCTCGATGTATTTGTAAAAAGGAGAATAAGCAGAATTGGACAAGGAAGAGAGAAATTTCTTGGAGCGTTAAACGACGCGCTGGATATTATAAGACAGGAATCCAGGACAAGACAAAAAGCCCCATGGTGGCGAAAGCTGTTGGAAGAGCTCAAAAGATTTATAAAAGAAGAAGACGGTGGTATTAGATTACCACCCACATCATCTTCGCCTATGGATGATAGAGGTCGCAGGCGTAAACGTGCTCAACATAGAGAAAAAAATATAAGGGCCCAGTCTGTTTTGGATTTAGATGTCGGAACTTGGCCGCATTTGAGAGAAGTGACCTATGGATACCCCAGCGCTGCTCAATATAAGCGAATTATAGGGGTTCAATTCTCTCCAAAACCGTTAAAGGCTGCGCAGGACAGAATTTATAGTGTTCCGAATGGCGTAGATATGGCTTCTGCTGTCGAGAGCATTACGAACGATGTTTCACAAATCAAAGAACTCGAAAGGAAACGATTTGATATGGTTCTTTTAATAGAACCTTATGAAATTTTTAAAGGGTATGAACAAGCAGACGGTGCCTGGGGTGAAGAATACGGAGGCGGCGGCCCGGTTTTGTTAGGGCCTTTTGAAATCGCAAATATCTTTAACGGTATTGTGAAAAAGATGAACGAACAGGGTGAATTTGAATTATTTATAAGCGGTGCAAAAATAAAAAGCCGATTTTTCCCCACTTATTTACCTGAAAAAATGCGCGAGGCGGGTTTTAAAGAGAAGTTGAAGGACAGAGACACTTATTACGGCCGATGGGACAGCGAGGGAAGAGTTTTTAAAGCGAAAAAGAAAGATATAGAAAAACTGATAGAAATTCTCCAACTGAGCGAATTGCAGAAAGATAGGTCTGAAACGGATAAACCTTCGACAATGCTCGAACCAGTGGTTCCGGAGGAGTGGGATGACTTAAAGAAAGTGGCGATATTCAAGGAAACGCTGTTATCAGACTTATATATTGGAGAACTTGGCTCTAAAAAATACATAATTAAATGGGCCAAGGATAAAAGGAATAACGAACTTTATGAAAATGAGTATAAGGCGTTACAGGCCCTAAATCGGTCCGGAGGAAACAGGCATTTTCCGCGGCCTTACTGTTTGGGAAAAAGAGATAGACGTAGTTACATTATCATGGATTATATTGAAGGCACTACATTTGAACAATTGGATTTTGCCGAACTGACCACAGAAGAATAATTAAATCTCATGCTTCAAGTAGCGGAAATAATGCAATACGTTCATGGAAAGGGCATCGCATACAGGGACCTGAAGCCGAATAATTTAATCGTTGGTATTGATGGAAATGTGGCATTGCTGGATTTTAATATAGCCACTCCGGAAGATTATGATTGGCAGACAGATGAATTGGCGCTTTCCCGGACCCATCAGGAGGCATTCGCTTTTATTAAAGATAAAAAAGGCCATAGAAATGCGATGAAAATCGATATCAACACCTTTGGCGCCATATTTTTATGGAAGTTATTGGGGGAAGACGATTATTGGATTTATCGGGACCATTTCTCAACCGATAGAGAAATCTGTACCCGAATAGAGGAAACCATTGATTCCCCAGCCAGGGACATTATTTTAAATTGCATTAAAACACCCGATACCTATGAGGGCTTTGGTGCGATTATCGAAGAATTGAGAGAGGTTATTTACGCGTACATGGGACGATATAAGGCAGTCCCTGAGCCAGATATAGAAAAACTTCAAACTGAATTACTTTTTCCCGGAGAACAGATGGACTTAGATTTTCCTCAAAAGGCCTATCTTGATTATGAGATTATTGAGTTGTTTGGATGGTTATGGGAGTACGTTTCTCCTTTCTTTCAATGGCTTGGCGCTATTCTTTTTCCCACAGCCGGAATGATGTTTATTGTTGCGCCTGCTATGGGGAACATTAAAAAGGCAGACGATTCTTCCAAAAAATCACTTGATACAAATAGGGACATTGTTGATTCATCTATTGTTAATGATGCAGAGGCGATACAAGCTGTTTTTGATAACGCGTGTAAAAAAGGAAGAGACTTTTTGTACGAGCACGAGGTTTATAAGTTATTGGATATATTAGGAATTCCACACCCAAAATATGGATTTGTTCATTTCGAAGAAGGTGAGAGCGATGAGGATGTTTCTGAAAAGTTGAAAGAAACCATGGATGCTTTACCCGGACATAAGGTTGTAGTAAAAGTAGTTGCTGATGTAATTCATAAAAAGAAGGGCATTGGGGTTCAGATTATAGTAAAAGATCTTCCTTCATTAGGGGCTATATATGGACGCATGAAAAACAGATTTTCTGATAAAGGTTTCAAGGGGGTTCTTATTTGTGAGAAGGTAGAGCACGATCCTGATTCAGAATATTTTGTTGGAGGAAGATTTAGCGAGCAATTCGACCTGGCAACGATGAGCTTTGGCCTTGGAGGAGAAAGGGTAGAATCAGAAAAAGATACCGCTATGATGTTTTTACCTAAGGAGCAGAATAGAATAGCTCCTTTAGCGAATATAATTTCTATGATAAATAATACTCATGCCGGCAGAAGCTTAACAAATGAGCAAAGGAGAATACTTGCTTTAAATGTCAGAAGGATATCAAGATTATTTAGTTTATGCGACAAATATTTAATAAGCAACTTTGATATAAATCCTTTAGTTTTTGATCAAGAGAACAAATCTTACGCATTAGATGGTTATTTAGCCTTTAAATTAAAGAAAGATTATGATATCGCTAAAGAAGAGATTTTACATAAAAAAGGAGATTTAACAAGCCTTTTTAAGCCAAGAAAAGTAGCTGTTATCGGCAGTTTCGATAGAGAAAGGGATACAATAGCTAAATCCGTTTATAATGACTTGAAAGATAACCCGAGGTTAGAAGCTGTCTATCCCATAGGTAGAGATGATGATATCCCCTTAGATATTGACCTCGCCGTTATATGTACCGGAAGAGGTGCCGTGGGTAAAGTTTTAGAAAAAATAATTAAAAAGAAGGCAACCGAAGAAAACAAAGAAATAGCAGTTGTTGCAATAGCCGGTGGGTTTGCCGAATCTGAAACAGGAGAGGATGCTCAATCTGATCTAAATGATGCACTTAAAATGGCAAAAGGAATGGGCGTGACTGTAAATCTTTTAGGCCCCAATA
>JABMRN010000180.1 GCA_013202515.1 Candidatus Omnitrophota bacterium
GACTTGGGCCAACGTTTCCCGGATATTCCCCAGAGTGTTTCCACTCCTTCCTGCTTTCCTTTATTGAAGTGTAAGCAGCAGGGGCACATTTAGATAAACATCATTTTTATTATAGACCATTGTGTCCCGAACTACCTGCCAGGCAGTCGCTACCATTTAAATATTCTGCAATGGGCAATCCTGAAAAACTAAGGGATATATTTAATGGTAAGATTTCTGAAGATTTAGCTCTAAAGGTAAAAGCATCATCGCTTGGAGCAGAAGTTCTATTTTCTATTGAAGAAATACGGACACTGCTAAAAGCGGTTCATGATTCACAGCGGCAACCTTCAGATATGCCTGAAAACATTCATACTGACCTTTCACGAATGCTCAAGTTTCAAATCCAAAAGCTTGAAAAACAACAACAATGTGAGTGAACGACTCATGTGTTATTTCACACCAAAAAGGTTTTTTTACGTCGGATTAAGTAGTGCGACCAGCTAAGGCTGGCGTGTTCAGAAGGAGTTAGTCTTTCCGGGGCAGAAGCCAGAGACCCCGTAGCTTGGATGGCAGGAAGGAGAGAAATCGAATGACCTGAAGCCCATTGACAAAGCCATCGTAAGGGATGGTGAGCGAGTCACCGGGCCGTAACATGCGTGAACGTAGGAGTAGCCTCGAAAACCATCCTCAGCAGAAGCAATCAGAAAAACCCTTTATCCCCGCAGATATGTCGTTCTTATGTTTATTGTTACGTGGTATGCTGAACCTTACAGAAAATCAGTGAAATTGAGATGAAATCTTGGTACTATAGTACTTGAAGTGTACAGAATATTTTAGCGAAATGTATATGGGAAATTTCAGATTATGTAGTATAGTAAAGTAATGTCGAATTCGCTTCCAAAATCTTCAGGGCGGATATCTGTTTCGCAATCTCGTTCACAAGATATAATAAAGCAACATTCAAGCCAGGAGTTGGGGCGGTTGCTACAAAGCTTTCTCTTTTTTATTCTTTTCTATCTGTACCTCTGGCTCTATGTGGATCTGCGGCTTATGTATCATGGGGCCGGCATTATTACAAATTTCCCGGTCTTTTACAAAGGCTGGCCTTTTTTTCTGCCGTTTCTATCATATCCGGGCGGACCTGTTGAATATCTCTCAGCTTTCCTTTCTCAGTTCTTCTACTATTCCTGGGCCGGAGCTTTTGTTGTAACAGTGCAGGCGTGGCTGCTCAGCATATGTATAGACTATCTATTGAAAGCAGCAAACTTACTGCGAATTCGCTGGATTTGCTTTATCTTACCGATTCTCCTACTTGTTCTCTACACCCGGTATGCCTATTACTTTGCCACAACAATGGCATTATTGATTGCATTACTTATCGCATGTCTGTACATAAAGATGACTTTATCGCGGACTACGATTTTAAGCTGTTTGAGCACCTTTTTATTCCTGTCTGTAATTCTGTATTACTTTGCCAGCGGAGCATTTCTTCTTTTTGCAGTCGTCTGTGCAATTTATGAATTGATTTTCAGGTCCCGCTGGAAAACGAGTCTATTTTATTTATTATCCGCTGCTGTTGTTCCATACGTAGCGGGCCTTCTTATTTTCCGCGTTAGTATTATCGATGCCTTTTGCAACTCGTTACCTTTCTCCTGGAAAATTCTTTATTACGAAGTTCGGAAAAGAGAAGTGACAATCGTCTATCTACTATACCTATTACTGCCTTTGACACTTTTTGTATTTGGTATTTTACAGATACTCTGGAAAAGACTACATTTTGTAAAAAAACGGACCAAAAATAAGCTCAGAAATAAATCATCTAATCTGCTATTAAAAATATTTTCCTGGTATAGTCACTCACTAAAACTAAAATGGGTCGTCGAATCGCTTCTTTTGCTTGCTATTGCCGGCAGCGTTGTTTTCTTTTCCCGCAATGAAAATCTTAGAACCCGGTTTAAAGTTGATTACTATTCCTACCACAAGATGTGGCCGGAATTACTCACATCCGCTCAACATAATGCTGAAGACCCCTTTATAGCTCACGCAGTCAATAGGGCGCTGTATAATGTCGGCCGACTTGGCTATAATATGTTTTCCTGGCCCCAAAATCCGGATTACCTGTTTCTATCTGATAAAAAATATAAATGGTTGTACTGGCAAATCTTCGATGTATTTATAGAAATCGGCGTTATTAACATAGCTGAAAATGCCCTGACCGAATGTCTCGAAGGAATCGGCAGTCGCCCGATGGTTTTACAGAGGCTGGCCTTGATAAATATGGTAAAGGGCAATTTAGGCTCCGCCAAAATTTATCTCGGCAAGCTCAGCAAGACTCTTTTTCATGCTGAGTGGGCAAATAACTACCTTGACCTTCTCCAGACCGATCCAGGCCTCTCTGGGGACAAGTATATTCAGCATCTACGTTCTTTGTATCTGGACAAGGATTGCCTTACCCACTCCCTTCTAATGGAGAAAACTCTTTTAGAACTCCTGGAGAAGAACAGCCAAAATCGCATGGCGTTTGAATATCTAATGGCCAGGTATATGTTAAACAAGCATTTAGGCAAATTTGTCCAGAATCTTGAGCGTTTACAAGATTTCGGTTATAAAGAATTACCCACACATTATGAAGAAGCAGCACTTATCTATGTATATGGAACACGAAAGCCGTTTAATCTCAGCGGTTATCCGCCAAGTCCTCAAAAGCTTCAACAGATCGAAGACTTTTCCCGGATCCTCAGTAGTTACGGTCGGAACAAACA
>JABMRN010000181.1 GCA_013202515.1 Candidatus Omnitrophota bacterium
ACCAGGCACAGTACTATTACACCCGTAATTAGAAAACCTTCATAAAAATATATGTTGCCTGTTTTTAGCTGAGAAGGCGGGAAAAAACCTATAATGAACGTAAACATAGCACCAAGAAGCCCTATGCCTGCCACAATCCACATTCCCAAATTTCCTCCGGGAACTTTATACGGGCGCGGAACATTCGGCTTGGAATAACGTAACTTTATCGCAGAGATATAAAAAAGCACATACATGATAAGATAAAGCAGTATACAAAGTGCAGATAATATCCAGTAAGAACTACTTACAGTTGGCATAAGCAAGAATATAAACGCAAGACAGGTAACAATAGCTGCTTGGACTATAAGAATATGCGTGGGGACACCATGTTTGTTAACATGCTGAAGAAAAGGAGGGAGATTGCCGTCCTTCGCCGTTGTAAATAGCCCCTTACTTGGACCTATTATCCACGAACATAGCTCCCCTAAAGAACCCAGCGCAATAAAAATTGCAATTAAAGGAATCAACCATTTCAAGCCAAAGTGATCAAGGAACAATGTAAATGCTTCCATGATGCCGGCGACCAGACTTATGTCTTTTTGCGGAACTACTATTGCTATTGCTAAAGAGCCGAGAATAAGTATTATAATAGCGATAGCAGCTGCCAAGAATGTGGCTCTCGGATAGTCACGCTTGGGATTTTTCACATCTTCGGCATGAACCGCTGAAACCTCTATTCCGGAAAATATCAACAAGGCACCCGCCAGTAAGACCATGCTATTTATATTGGTTATATCAGGAAACAAACCCTGCCATGAAAAAGTGATCTCTGAGGCTTTTCCTGTAATAAGCCAGATTGCCGCCAAAGAGATGATAAGTATTCCTGGAAGAAAGACACCGCCAATAACACCTACGGTGCCTATTACACCTGATGTTTTCATCCCGCGAAAATTCAAATAGGTACCACCCCAATATGCCACGAGTACTACACAGATCATATATACCTTATTGCTCGCGAGATTTGGATCAAAGAGGTAAGCGACTGTAGCGGCAAGAAAAGAAAGCACGGTTGGAAACCATATAACATTCTGGATCCACTGAAGCCATATTGCAAGAAATCCCCAGCGCTCTCCTAAAGCTTCCTTGACCCATATGTATATTCCGCCCGGACCGCGGGGAGGCCATCCGGTTGCAAGTTCAGCCGTAATGAGAGATACTGGTATAAGAAAAATAACCGCTGCAGCAATATAATAAAAAACGAGCGGAAGTCCTTCCTTAGCAAGCAGAGGGAGTCCCCGCAATGTGCAGATAACGGCGACGTTCAACATCGCCAGGACAAAAACGGTTAGTACGCGGCGTTTTGAACCGGAATCATTCGACATTTAGCCTTCCTAGCAATGTTTTATGAATTTACCTTGTTTTTTGATTTTTTTTGGTTTATGACTTGGTTCGTCGGCAAAATGTTTGAGTATGCGTTCTAGGTCTCCTATAAGAAGGTCCGCCATATCTCTGCTGAACCCTTCCTTGACCACAATGCGCAAGACCGCAACATCTTCGTCGTTTTCCGGAAGCGTGTATGCCGGTACAAGCCATCCCCTGTCACGGACCATCTCAGAAATATCAAAGACGGAAAAATTATGCTTACCTTTTATCTTAAAAGCAAAAACTGGAATATCGCTTCCATCAGTCAAAAGCTCAAATGGACCCATTTTTGCGATCTTCCCGGAAAGGTACAGAGCTGTATCTTGTGCTGACTGTATTATTCGCCTGTATCCGTCTTTTCCCAATCGTAAAAAGTTGTAGTACTGCGCAACAATCTGATTGCCGGGTCGTGAAAAATTAAGCGCAAAAGTCGGCATCTCGCCACCGAGATAATTGACCTTAAATATCAGGTCCTCCGGCAATTCTTCCCAGTCGCGCCATATAATCCAGCCAACGCCCGGATAAACCAAACCGTATTTATGCCCGGATGCATTAATGGATTTTACCCATTTTAAGCGGAAATCCCATTTAAGATTGGGTTGAATAAAAGGAGCAACAAACCCTCCTGAGGCGCCATCCACATGTATGGGAACTTCCCATCCTGTTTTTTTATTAAGCTTTTCAAGAGCATCGTTAATTTCCTCGACCGGTTCATACTGGCCGGTAAAGGTGGTGCCCATAATTACCACGACTCCTATGGTATTCTCGTCGATAAGCTTAAGTACCTCCTTGGCATTTATCGTGTAGCGCGTACCATCCATCGGCACAAAGCGCGGCTCTACATCCCAGTATCTAGCGAATTTTTCCCAACATACCTGGACGTCAATTCCCATGACCATATTTGGTTTATTCGTGGGTTTTTTCTTTTTTTTCATACGCTCGCGCCATTTCCATTTGAGCGCCATACCACCGAGCATGGCGGCTTCCGATGAACCGATCGTGGAACAACCACAAGCATCTCCCTCTTTCGGAGCGTTATAAAGACGCGAGAGCATATTGACGCAGCGCATCTCGAGTTCCGCTGTCTGCGGATATTCGTCTTTATCGATCATGTTCTTATCAAACGTTTCGGACATAAGCTGCCTCGCTTCGGGCTCCATCCATGTCGTGACAAACGTCGCTAGGTTAAGTCTGGAATTACCGTCAAGCATCAGCTCGTCATGCACGATATTGTATGCTGTTTTGGGAAGCATTTCACCTTCGGGCATTTCGTATTTCGGTACTTCTTTGTTAAGTTCGCGAGAGGCGTAAGTAGGCATGAGTACTTTCTCGGAACCCTTTAGTTTATTAATTTTTATCTGTCTTGATATCATGGTATCCTCCTTTATTTTTTTATAGCCCATTCCGGTTTCTTTAAAAAATTAATTATTAATGGCGCCGATGCAAAGACTATTATCCCGATAGTTATAAAAGCAACATAAAAAGTGGGACTTCCCACTGTAAGCTGTGACGGGGGAAAGAAACCTACAGTTATAGCGAAAATGGCGCCTAGTATTCCTATGCCGGAAACCAGCCACATGCCGAGATTGCCCCCTGGTATCTTGTATGCGCGAGGAACGCCTGGTTGCGAATAGCGTAGCCTGATGCCCGCGGCGAAAAGTATGATATACATGATAAGGTAGAGTATAGCTGTCAGCGCCGTAAGCAAAAAGAAGGCACTGCTTACATTAGGCATCAAAAGGTAAACGAGCGTAATAACCGATACTATTAAACCCTGTACGAAAAGAATATGCGTGGGCACACCGTTAGCATTAGCGTGCGCCAGAAAAGGCGGAAGGTTACCGTCTTTGGCTGTAGCAAGAAGGCCTTTGCTGGGACCTACTATCCACGGGGTTACCGCGCCTATTGCTCCGAAAGCGACAAGAAAACCTACAACAGGAAGAAGCCAGTCCATGTGGAAAATATGCAGCAGGTCCTTTAGTCCTTGCATAATACCGACTGTAAGGCTGATATTTTTTTCAGG
>JABMRN010000182.1 GCA_013202515.1 Candidatus Omnitrophota bacterium
TGGAGTATTTTGTTAGTTATTACGATTATTATCAGCCCGAGGCCTATATTCCCCACGCCGATGTCTATATAGAAAAAGACGCATCCATAAACGATAATATAGACAGGCTGCGCCTGGCGGCAACAAGCGACCTTATGTCAAGGAGGGATGTTATCATCGTAGCAAGCGTCTCCTGTATTTACGGATTAGGATCTCCAGAAGAATATGGAGAGATGTTATTGATCCTTGAGAAGGGAAAAAAGTTTTCACGAGATGATGTACTAAAAAAGCTCGTCAGCATTCATTACGAGAGAAACGATTACGAACTTAAGCGCGGCAAGTTTAAGGTAAGGGGTGATTCGATCTATATCTTTCCCGCTTATACCGAATCTGCTTACCGAATCGATTTTGATTTTGACAAGGTTGCAAAGATTAAAGAAATAGATATTCTCACCGGAGAAACCATACTCGTTCAGCCAAAATTAGCTGTTTATCCGGCAAAGCATTTTGTTACGACTTCTGACGTGATAGAGAAGGCCATCTCTAGCATCAAGTCGGAATTAGAAGAGCGCCTTAAATACTTTAGAGACCAGGGCAAGCTCCTTGAGGCCGAGAGGCTCCAATCCAGAACCAAATACGATATTGAGATGATGAGAGAACTCGGATATTGTAGCGGTATCGAAAACTATTCAAGGCACATTTCAGGAAGGGCGCCGGGTTCAAAGCCGTACTGCCTTCTTGATTATTTTCCCGATGACTTTTTCACGGTCATAGATGAATCACATGTTACAATTCCCCAGGTTCGGGGTATGTATAAAGGCGATAAGTCCAGGAAAGAGACGCTTGTTGAGTACGGCTTCAGGCTTCCTTCGGCACTTGATAATAGGCCCCTTAAATTCGAAGAATTTATCGAGATGGTGAATGATGTAGTATTTGTTTCTGCGACGCCGTCTTCATATGAAATTGAGCAATCCGGCCGGCCCATAGAACAGATAATAAGGCCCACGGGATTGGTCGATCCGCCTATTGTGGTTAAGCCTATCGAGGGACAGGTAGATGATTTAATAAAAGAAATAGAAAAAAGAGTAAAGGTAAAAGAAAGGACTTTGGTAACTACCCTGACCAAGAGACTTGCAGAAGATCTGGCAAATTATCTGGAAGAAGAAGGCATAAAGGTTAAGTATCTTCATTCTGAAATTAATGCTATTGAAAGGGTTGAGATTTTGAGGGATTTAAGACTAAGGAAGTTTGACTGCCTTGTAGGCATAAATCTCTTGCGGGAGGGCCTTGATCTTCCTGAAGTTTCACTGGTAGCGGTCCTTGATGCCGACAAAGAGGGTTTTTTAAGAAGCGCTACATCGCTTATACAAGTAGCCGGCAGGGCAGCCCGTAACGTAAACGGCACAGTGATAATGTATGCAGATAACATAACCGATTCCATAAAGAAAACCTTATACGAAACAAATCGCCGCAGGAAGATACAGACCGAATTTAATAAAGATCATAACATTAAACCCGAAAGCATCAAGAAGGCTATTCGCGACGGTATAGAATCGTATAAGAAAGCAAAAGATGTAATTACATCTGCGGCCGGTGAAACACCAGAAGAATATGAGATATCGTCTCTGATATCCGAGCTTGAAGAGGACATGAAGACCGCCGCTAGAAATCTACAATTTGAAAGGGCCATTGTGATTCGGGATCAGATAGCGGAGCTGAAGAAGAAGGTAAGAACAGGGACAAAATAAATATGGATACAAAAATTCTAAATCTTTTCCGAAAAGAACCCCAGGGGTATCTTTCCGGTGAAGACATAAGCCGTAAACTTCGCGTATCACGTAGTGCAATCTGGAAGCATATCGAAAAACTCCGCGAAATGGGCTACGATATTGAAGCAGTACCGCACCTGGGATACAGGCTAAAGAGTATTCCAGATAAGATGATTCCCGAGGAGATAAAGCAGGCCTTAAAAACGCATACCTTCGGAAAAGAAATCTATTCGTATGAAAAGATTGACTCAACAAACGCCGTTGCATATGATTTGGCCGAGAAGGGTGCAAAAGAGGGCGTTGTGGTTATTGCCGAAGAGCAAAAAAAGGGCAAAGGACGTATTGGGAGGACATGGGTTTCGCCGCCGGGAGGTATTTACCTGTCATGCATAATAAGGCCCCGCTTAACGCCAAATGAAATTGAAGAATTTACCCTAGTAGCTGCACTATGTATTTCTAATTCTATAAGAGACGTAACAGGTCTCCAAAGCCAGATAAAATGGCCGAATGACATTCTTGTAAACGGAAAAAAGGTCTGCGGTATTTTAACAGAGATGAAGGCCGAGATTGACAGAATTGATTTCATGATATTGGGTATCGGTATAAACGTTAATACGAACGATAAAAATCTTCCGCCGAATGCCACCTCTCTAAAAAAAGAATTAAAGAAAACTGTTTCAAGAATAGATCTTGTAAGGAAGCTCCTTTTTAACCTTGAGAAAGAATACACTATCTTTCGGAAAGAGGGCTTTAGTAATATCCGCGATAAAATTAAAACCTTGTCAGCAACCCTTGGCAGACGTATTAAGGTAACTACTGCCGATAAAATATATGAGGGAGAGGCAATAGATATAGATGAACAGGGCGCTCTTATACTAAGACTTGATACGGGCATAATGAAACGCATTCTAAGCGGTGATGTTGCACTATTGAGGTAGAATAATGCTTTTAGCTATAGATATAGGTAATACGAACATAAACGCTGCTTTTTTTAAAGGAAAAAAGCTTGTAAAGAGGATGACCTTTGGAGGGTTCCCACAGGCAGAAGGCATGATTTTAAAAAGAGAAATTTCCCGGATTAATAAAGCAGATAGTATTATAATTGTAAGCGTTTCGCCAAAAAGACTAAATACAGTTCTAGGTACTTTAAGAAAGACCAATAAAGGCATCCCTATTTATATAGTGGGCAAACACTTGAAAGTTCCCATAAAGTCCTTATATAACCCTAAAGAGATAGGCCAAGACAGGCTTGTGAGCGCTTATGCAGCAAGCAGATTATACGGGACCCCCGTTTTAATAGTAGATTTTGGAACCGCAGTGACGTTTGACGTTGTATCTAAGAACTTGGTATATTTAGGAGGGCTTATATTGCCCGGCGTAAAAACGTCATTGGAATCGATACATAAAAAGACAGCCCTTTTACCCGAAGTTGAACTTAGAAGGGCCAGAGGCTTTATTGGCACCAACACAAAAGACAGCATAAGAAACGGCATGGTATACGGCTATTCATTGCTCTGTGAAGGTCTGATTCGCAAATTCAAGAATAAATTTAAAAACCTCAAAGTCGTTGCTACAGGCGGCGATGCCAAATTGATCTCACGCTACTCTCCTTCTATACGCAAAGTAGACGCTGACCTATCGCTTAAAGGCATTTCCTTTCTTAAGGACTGATACTTTCCTAGAATAATGGTGACAGAATAAAATTTTTTAAATTTTCCTTGACATAGGACTAATTTGCTGTATAATTTTAACTTGCTGGCACTCTGTATAGTAGAGTGCTAATAATTTAGTGATTATAACAAGAAAATGTTAGCAGCCTCTAACGTTGAGTGCTAACAGATAAGATCAACACAGAGGAGGAATAAGCATGAAAATTCAGCCATTAGGTGACAGGATAATGGTAGAAGTCCTGGAAGCAAAGGAAAAAACCAAGGGTGGTATAGTACTTCCTGATACAGCTAAGGAAAAGCCGCAGGAGGCAAAGGTTATAGCGGTTGGAAAGGGAAGGGTTTCTGACGAAGGTAAGACCATAGCGCCTGAGGTAAAAGCAGGCGATAAGATACTCTTCGGTAAGTACAGCGGAACTGAAATAGTAGTTGATGATACAGAGTATCTCATACTGAAGGAAGAGGATATATTAGCAATAATGAAGTAACAAAAAAAGAATAATTCTGTAGACAAAGGTTGCTCAGGATGATTAATTTTCAAAAGAAAACAAAAGTGAATCGGAGGTAGAAAGATGGCAAAGCAATTAGCATTTAGTGATGATGCGCGACGCAAGATACTATCGGGCGTCGAGCAGCTCAGCAGGGCAGTTAAGGTTACGCTTGGTCCCAGAGGCAGAAACGTCGTACTGGACAAAAAATTTGGTGCACCCACAGTTACTAAGGACGGAGTGACAGTAGCTAAAGAAATCGAATTAAAAGATCCTTATGAGAACATGGGAGCTGAGATGGTGAAGGAAGTGGCTTCCAAGACCAGCGATACAGCTGGTGACGGAACAACTACAGCCACCGTTCTTGCCGAATCCATATATAAGGAAGGCTTAAAGAACGTGACTGCAGGCGCAAATCCCATGTCTATTAAGCGCGGCATTGAAAAGGCTGTGGAAAAAGTCGTGGAAGAACTTAAGAAGATCTCTAAGCCCGTAAAAGGGAAGAAGGAGATATCTCAGGTTGCATCTATTGCTGCGAACAATGACGAAATTATAGGTAACCAGATTGCCGAAGCTATGGAGAAGGTCGGTAAAGATGGTGTTATTACCGTTGAAGAAGCGAAGTCAATACATACCCATTTAGATGTAGTAGAGGGTATGCAGTTTGACCAGGGATACCTTTCTCCTTATTTTGTAACAGATGCAGAACGCATGGAGGCATCTTTAGAGAATCCATACATTCTGATTTACGAGAAAAAGGTTTCCAGCATGAAGGACATGCTTCCCTTATTGGAAAGAATCGCCAAGACAGGGAGACCTCTATTAATTATATCAGAGGACACCGATGGAGAGGCATTGGCAACTCTTGTCGTTAATAAGATAAGGGGAACTTTCCAGTGCTGTGCAGTAAAGGCCCCAGGCTATGGAGATCGACGAAAAGCCATGCTTGAGGATATAGCGATACTAACCGGCGGTAAGGCCGTAACCGAAGATCTAGGAATAAAGCTTGAAAACGTAAAGATCGAAGATCTCGGCAGGGCCAAGAGAGTTACCGTTGATAAAGAAAATACAACCATAATTGAAGGTGCCGGAAAACAGTCGGACGTAAGCGGCAGAATTGCCCAGATAAGGAAACAGATAGAGGATAGCGATTCAGATTATGACAAGGAAAAGCTCCAGGAGCGCCTTGCAAAGCTAGCCGGCGGAGTTGCAGTAATAAACGTTGGTGCCGCAACAGAGACAGAAATGAAAGAGAAAAAGGCAAGGGTCGAAGATGCGCTTCATGCTACCAGGGCTGCTGTTGAAGAAGGTATAGTTCCAGGCGGCGGCGTAGCATTCTTACGAACAATTAAATGCCTAGATGGCCTTAAGCTTGATGAAGAAGAAGCAATAGGTGTCAAGATTCTTAAGAGAGCCCTCGAAGAGCCCTTAAGGCAGATTGCCATTAACGCTGGCAAAGAAGGTTCTGTCGTGATGCAAAAGGTCCTGCTTGCCGAAAAAGGCAACATGGGTTATGACGCACAGAACGACAAATTCGTGGACATGGTTGAGTCGGGAATTATAGACCCCACCAAGGTTACGCGATCAGCTCTTCAGAATGCATCGAGCATAGCATCGCTCATGCTTACAACCGAGGCCCTTGTAAGCGATATTCCGGAAGAAGAGAAGCACCCACCTATGCCAGGCGGAGGAGGAATGCCGGGTGGAGGTATGGGAGGAATGTACTAATACGAAAGTAACCAGGTATTAAATAATAAGGGCGGGAAGAAATTCCCGCCCTTATTATTTAATAATTGACTTTAGGGTATAATCTTTGTATTATATAGGCCAGTCATATGGTCCAAGTTCCTAGATACAAAAATCTGCGTTATATATTTATACGTGTAAAAGGAGGAAGATAGATGGGCAAATTTATCGGTGCAGGGCGTAAGGCCAGACGGTGCTACGGTTTTGATGAGGTGGCACTTGTTCCCGGCAGGGTAACAATCAATCCAGAGGAAGTAGATACCACTTTTAGGATCGGAAAATTAAAGTTTAAGACTCCTATCATTGCCTCTGCTATGGACGGAGTTGTTGACGTAAAATTTGCCGTTAGTATGGGTAAATTAGGTGGTATGGCAGTCCTAAATCTCGAAGGAATACAGACTAGATACGAGAATCCTGATAAGGTAGTAAAAGGACTAACAAGGGCGACGCCGGAGGGTGCTACAAAGCTTCTTCAACGTGTTTATAAGGAACCGATAAAAAAGAAATTAATTTCCAGAAGAATCAAAGAAATAAAATCCCATGGTGTTCCAGCGGTAGTCAGCTCAATTCCCCAGAGGGCTGAAGAATTCGGCCGCATAGCCCAAAAGGCCGGCTGTGATGTTTTTATGGTGCAAGCGACTGTTACGACAGTAAAGCATTTATCAAGAAGTTATAAAGTTCTCGATTTTAAAACATTCTGTAGATTTATGAAGATCCCCGTAGTCATCGGAAACTCCGTAACCTATGGCGTTGCGCTTGAACTTATGAAGGCGGGTGCAAGCGGACTTCTGATAGGCATTGGTCCCGGCACAGCCTGTACAACCAGGGGTGTTTTGGGAATAGGCGTGCCACAGGTTACAGCTACCATAGATAGCGCTGCAGCCAGAGACGAATTTTTCAAGAAGACAAAGAAATATATTCCGATAATTACTGATGGAGGCATGGCAACAGGCGGAGATATATGCAAGGCGTTTGCCTGCGGTGCAGATGCGGTTATGTTGGGAAATGCATTTGCACGTGCGAAGGAAGCGCCAGGCCGCGGTTTCCATTGGGGTATGGCCACACCACATCCGAATCTGCCTAGGGGCACAAGAATAAGAGTAGGTACAAGCGGAACCCTTGAGGAGATAATTTACGGTCCGGCAAAGACAGATGACGGCACCCAAAACCTTGTAGGTGCACTCATGACGAGTATGGGCAATCTCGGCGCAAGAAATATAAAAGAAATGCAGAAAACCGAAATTATAATAGCCCCGTCAATACAGACCGAAGGAAAAGTTTACCAGTCAGCCCAGCGCGTGGGCATGCGTAAGTAGTTACAATACTGTAGGGATAACAAATGAAGAGACACAGCGATTTTGTCCATCTCCACGTTCATACTCAGTACAGCCTTCTTGATGGTGCGTGCAAGATAGATGATCTTCTTGAAGCTGCACAGCGTTATAAGATGCCCGCCGTTGCAATCACCGACCACGGAAACATGTTTGGCAACATAGAGTTTTATACCAAGGCAATTAACCGAGGAATAAAACCAATAATAGGGTGCGAAGTATACGTCGCTCCCGATTCCCGTTTCGAAAAATCTTCAAGAGGTATCAAAGAGGCATCGTTTCATCTTATACTTTTGGCGAAGGATGAAATCGGATACAGGAATTTAATGAAACTTGTATCTATAGGATACCTAGAGGGATTTTACTACAGACCGCGCGTGGATAAAGAGGCTCTCGCCAAGTATAACGATGGGTTGATTTGCCTTTCTGCGTGTCTCAAGGGAGAGATACCACACCTGATAAATTCCGGAAACATGGATTTGGCAAAAAGGACTGCGGATGAATACAGACATATTTTCGGGAAGGGAAACTTTTACCTTGAGATTCAAGATAATCTCATTGATGAGCAGGAAAAAGTTAATAGAGAGATTATTAACATTTCTAAAGAGTTAGACATACCGGTAGTGGCTACTAACGATGTTCATTATCTTGCCAAGGATGACGTAAAGGCACACGAAGCGCTTCTCTGCATACAAACCCAGACAACGCTTGATGATCCCAACAGGATGAGGCTCCAGACAGAGGAATTCTACTTTAAGGCCGCGGATATAATGAAAAGATCTTTCGGTTCTTCTTGCCCGGAGGCTATCACTAATACCATTGAAATCACCGAGAAATGCAATCTCGAGCTCGATTTTACTAAAACCCATCTTCCGCAGTTTCATCCACCGGAGGGTTTATCTAGAGAGCAATACCTTAGGAATCTGGTGGACGAGGGCGTGAAAAAAAGATACACGAACGTGGATAAAGTACTAAAAGAGCGTGTCGAGCATGAATTAAGAATAATAGAGCAAAGCGGTTACCCGAGTTATTTTTTAATAGCATGGGATTTTGTGAATTATGCAAAATCAAAAGGCATACCTGTAGGTCCAGGTAGGGGTTCAGCGGCCGGCAGTGTTATCAGTTATGCACTAGGCATAACGGATATAGATCCAATACGATATGACCTTCTTTTTGAAAGATTCTTGAATCCAGAACGTATAACGCTTCCCGATATAGACATTGATTTTTGCTATGAGAGACGTAATGAGGTAATAGAATATGTTATCAATAAATATTCGAAAGAAAATGTTTCCCAGATTATTACCTTTGGTACCATGATGGCCAAGGGCGTAATAAGAGATGTGGGCCGTGTTATGGGTATGGCTTATGCTGAGGTGGATAAAATAGCGAAACTTATACCGAACGATCTTAATATGACGCTCAATCAGGCCCTTGAGGCTGAGCCAGAGCTTACAGAACTTTACCGTACGGACATGAGAATTAAGCAGCTCATAGATATTTCAAAGAGGCTCGAAGGTCTTACGAGGCATGCCTCAACACACGCTGCCGGAGTTGTCATAAGCGAAAAACCGTTGGATAACTATGTCCCAATGTACAAAACAAATGAAGACATGGTAACAACGGGTATTTCCATGACTTCTTTGGAAAAGGTGGGGCTTCTTAAAATGGATTTTTTAGGGCTTCGCACGCTTACGGTAATAAGTCAGGCATTGAAAATAATAAAAAGGGCATCGAATATAGATATCAACATAGAGGACATTTCTCTTGATGACCCGCCGACATTTAAGCTGTTAGCAAACTCCGAATCCATAGGCGTGTTTCAGCTTGAAAGTTCAGGCATGAGGGACCTTTTACGGAAACTCAAACCAAACAAGTTCGAAGACATCATTTCATTACTTGCACTCTTTAGGCCCGGTCCTATAGGAAGCGGTATGTTGGATGATTTTATGAGGAGACGTCATGGTGAAGTACGGGTAAGATTCGATCATCCAAAACTGGAACCTATCTTGAAAGATACATACGGAATCATTGTCTTCCAGGAACAGGTTATGATGATAGCCTCAAATCTTGCGGGATTCAGCCTTGCAGAAGCGGATAATTTAAGAAGGGCAATGAGCAAGAAAACGCCTGAGGTGATGGCAGAGGCAAGAAAAGATTTTATAGAAGGTTGTGTTGCCGGAGATATTGACAGACAAGCGGCCGAGAAAATCTTCAATCTTATAGAATATTTTGCGGGTTATGGTTTCAATAAGTCACATTCGGCTGCTTACGCGATGATAAGTTATAGGACTGCCTATCTAAAGGCGAATTACCCCGCGGAGTTTATGACTGCAGTTCTAAGCAGTGAAAAAGATAATACGGATAAGATAGCGGTTTACATAAACGAAGCGATCCGCATGGGGATAAAAATATTGCCGCCGGATGCCAATGAAAGTTTCGCAAACTTTACAGTAGTGACGGACAGCATAAGATTTGGACTTGCAGCGGTTAAGAACGTTGGTCAAGGAGCAATAGATTCTATAATAACTTCCCGCAAGAAATATGGTAAGTTCAAATCCCTCTACGATTTTACCGAACGGGTTGATTCAAGGCTTGTCAACAGAAAGGTCATAGATTCACTTGTTAAATGCGGGGCATTTGATAGCCTTGGCTACCATAGGTCCCAGCAGCTCGCCATAATAGATGGAGCACTTGAGGTGGCAGGCGGTGTTCAAAAAGATAGGCTTAACGGACAGTTGTCTTTTTTTGATACCTTTGAGTCAGAAGATACATTTAAAAAGACCTTCCATGAAATTCCCAATATACCCGAATGGCCTGAAAATCAGCTTTTGGCATACGAAAAAGAAATGCTAGGTTTTTACATAACAAAGCATCCACTTACGAGTTTTGAATTATTGCTTAAGACTTATTCAACGTGTCAGATACAGGAATTGCCTTCACGAAGAGATGGTGAGGAGATCGTAATTGGTGGAATAATGAGCAAAGTAAAGCTTACAACTACGAGAAAAACAGGCGAAAAGATGGCGATCGTAAGCTTTGAAGACCTGACAAGTTCCTGCGAGGTACTCGTATTCCCAAGGACTTTCAAAAAAGTCGCCTCGATGATAAGTGCAGATGCCATAGCATTTGTCAAGGGCAGGCTGAGCCTGAGAGAAGATGAGCCTAAACTTTTGGCAAGCGAAATCATATCACCGTCCGATATAAAGGCAAGGTATACTCGTGCCATATTCGTTCAACTTGCGACACCGGGATTGGACAATTCAATATTAGAAGTCCTTAAGAAAAAGCTCTTGAAGCATCCCGGGAAGGTGCCGGTATATCTGAATTTTCTTAATCCTGACGGTAGAAGAGTAAGAATGTCTGTGGGCAGGAATTTAAATGTTCGGGCCAACGACAATACCCTTGAGGATATTGAATCAGTGGCTGGTAAGGGTTCGGTAAGTTTTAGGGTCGAGTAAAGGAATCAAGTTGACTTTTTGCATAACCTGTGTTATCATAAGCACTTACATATTTTTCAATGATTGATAAAAAACTCGAAGATAACATTAAGAATACCAAGCGCTTTCTTGAATTCTGGTCGAAGTTTCATGAAATGCATACAGAGCTAATAACCGGTAGCGCAGTCCTGCCAAAACGGCAGGAGGATTTCCGTTCGACCAGGACGTTGGTGAATTCGAGATTTCAAGATCTGATGGAGTTTGTAGGTATAAACCAGGCCGAGAGGGTGACTAAGGCAATTCCTCTCTACGAGATTTTATCCATTGAAAATACCTCTGACATATCAGACGAAAAAATCGCAAGAATAGAGGATTATTGGACGGATTCGTATATTTATTTATCGTTTATTTTAGGACGGCTGCAGAAAAAGAAAAAGCGCATAGAAAGATTCAATAAGTTTTTTTTCATGGCAAAGAATTTTTTTAGACACGTTAACGGTAGGAGGACGGAATGACCAAAAGAGAAATCATACTGAAGATTGCTGATGAGACGGATCTGAAGCAAATAAACGTAAAAAGCGTTGTTCAGAAAACCTTAGATGCAATAGTCGAGAGTCTTTCAAAAGGTGAAACGGTGGAGTTGAGGAATTTTGGTATTTTCAAGGTTAAATCAAGGAAGAAAAGAATGGGAAGAAATCCCAAGACAGGCGAAACTATCTCTGTGCCGGAGAAGAAGGTAGTCAATTTTAAGCCCGGTCTCATCATGAAGGGAAAAGTAAAATAACTTTTAGGATAGCTTAATATGAAATATAAAGCCGTAAGAGGAATGCAAGATATTTTGCCTCAGGACGTAGGCATCTGGCACTGGCTGGAACGTAAAGCCCGCAGCGATCTTGAATCTTATGGATTCAAAGAAATAAGAACTCCACTATTAGAAGATACTTCTGTTTTTGTCCGCAGCATAGGCGAGACTACAGACATTGTAAAAAAAGAGATGTATACCTTTAAGGATAAAAAGGAGAGATCTTTAACCTTAAGGCCCGAAGGAACCGCTCCTATAGTACGCTCTTATATAGAACATTCTCTTGATAAAGCGCAATACGGTTCTAAACTGTATTATATAGGCCCCATGTTTAGAAGCGAAAGGCCGCAAAAGGGACGTACCAGGCAGTTTCATCAGATAGGAATAGAGGTGTTCGGTTCAAAATCCCCTTATGCTGATGTTGAAGTGATAATGCAGTTAAGAAATATGCTTAACTCCTTTGAATTAGAGGACTTTACTATAAATCTGAACAGCCTTGGTTGCAATGAAGTATGTAAACCTAAATTTACTGATAAGCTGCAAAAATATTTAGAGGGCAAAGAAAGCAGACTGTGCGAAGATTGTAAGAGGAGAGTAAAAATAAACGTTCTGCGTGTGTTAGACTGCAAAAAAGATTCCTGTATTCAAGTAGTAAGAAATGCGCCAAGTACACTGGATGGTTTATGCGATCCGTGCAAGGATCATTTTGACAGAGTTAAGGAAGGCCTATCTAAGCTAAAATTAATAAACATCAAGGAAACAAAAAACCTGGTCAGGGGATTGGATTATTATACAGGGACAGTTTTTGAGGTTACACACCCTGATTTAGGCGCTCAGGATGCGATAGGCGCGGGCGGAAGATATGATAATTTAGTAAAGGACATGGGAGGTCCTGATACCCCTGCCATAGGATATGCGCTTGGAATGGAACGGATAATATTAGCGCTTAGAAATAAAACCACTTCTACCGATACTAAGTCCGAGGGCGTAGTATATATTGCAACATTGGGCGATATGGGAAAAATAGAAGGCTTAAAATTAGCTGATGAAATCAGAAAAGCATTACCATCAGTAGTTTTGTTGACAAGCACAATGGAATCTTCTTTGAAATCCCAGCTGAGGGCAGCTGATAGGCAAGGGGCAAAGCTGGTTCTTATACTCGGAGAAGACGAGATTGAAAAAGGGGAAGTTCTTTTAAAGGACATGATTAAAAAGGATCAGGTCCCTGTTAAAAGGAAAGATATTGTTGAAGAATTGAAAAAGAGACTGAAATGCTAAGAACGCACACTTGTGGAGAAATTAACGAGAAGCTTGTGGGTAAAGATGTTACGATTGCCGGATGGGTACACTCCCGCCGCGATCACGGAGAACTCATGTTTGTAGATTTGAGGGATGCATACGGCATCGTTCAAGTAGTATTCGACCCTAAGGTTAATAGAGATCTTCATACTAAGGCGCATGAGTTAAAAAGCGAATATGTGATCAGCATAAAGGGAAAGGTCAGGCCGAGGCCCAAGGGTACGGAGAACAAAAAAATACCAACGGGGATGGTGGAGGTGTTGGCTGATGAAGTTACCGTTTTAAATAAATCTTTAGTTCCGCCCTTCGAGATGGATGATAGCGTTTCTGTATCTGAAGAGGTACGGTTAAAATACCGCTACCTAGACCTTAGAAAACCCCTCATGCAGAAAAACTTAAGACTGCGCCATAAGGTCGTTAAGATTATAAGGGATTTTCTATCCGATGAAAAATTTATCGAAATAGAAACACCGATACTTACCAAATCAACGCCTGAGGGTGCACGCGATTATCTGGTTCCTTCCAGAACTAATATAGACAAATTTTATGCGCTTCCCCAGTCACCGCAGCTTTTTAAGCAAATATTGATGGTAGCCGGACTTGATCGGTATTATCAGATCGCCCGTTGCTTCAGAGACGAGGACCTTAGGGCAGACAGACAGCCGGAATTTACCCAGCTTGACATGGAGATGTCATTTGTTGAAGAAAATGATATATTTTCTATTTGTGAAGAGCTTATGGCAAAGCTTTTTAAAGAAATAGCAGGCATTTCTTTAAAAACACCTTTCCCTCGCATGAGCCATAGAGAGACAATGTCGCATTTCGGGACGGATAAGCCGGACTTAAGAATAAAATCCCTTGAACTAAAAAACGTAACTTGCCTCTTTGCAAATTCAGAGTTTAAGGTTTTCAAAAATGCCGTTGATGAGAAAAAAGAGATAATAGGTTTTAATGCCGAAGCTTGTGCCGATTTTAGCCGTAAGGATATAGACGAATTGACCGAAAGGGCTAAGACTCAGGGTGCCAGTGGATTGGCTTATTTTAAAATAGAGAAGGATAAAGTTGCTTCACCAATAGCAAAGTTTTTCAAACCAGAGGAAATCAACAAATTAAAAGACGCTATGAAAGCTAATGCAGGCGATCTTCTGCTTTTTGTAGCGGATAGAAAACAGATTGCTTACGACGCCCTAGCCGATTTAAGAATGGAAATCGCAAGGCGCCGGGGATTAATCGAAAAAGACGTATTTAAGCTGTTGTGGGTAGTGGATTTCCCGCTTTTTAAATACAACGAAGATGAAAAGCGCTGGGAATCCGAACACCATCCCTTTACTGCCTGTAGAATACAAGATATACCCCTTCTCAAAGAAGGAAAATTTGAATCTATACTAGCAAGATCATATGATTTGGTAATTAACGGCACAGAAATCGGCAGCGGCAGCATAAGGATACATTCCAGAGAGCTTCAGGAAGAGATTTTTAGGGTAATAGGAATTAAGCTAAAGATGCACAAGAGAGATTCGGATTTCTCATAGATGCTTTTAACTATGGCGCTCCGCCGCATGGAGGCGTTGCCTTTGGGCTCGACAGATTTATAACACTTTTTACTAAAAGTGAATCGATACGGGATGTAATCGCATTTCCAAAAACACAGAAGGCTGTTTGTCCGATGACTGGGGCACCCTCGTCAGTGGATGACGCTCAGCTAAAAGAGCTGCATATACGCAGAGGGAAGTAGCAAATAAAAAGGAGGCAAAATGAGATTGGTTGCTTTATTGCTTATTATGTCGGTAGTGCTTACTGGTTGTAGCAGTGTAAAAACCTATACCTATAAAAGAGACAGGGTTGACCAGGAGGTGCAGAAGGGCAACCGTGGCTTCATGAAAGGCACGCCCCCACCTGCAAAAAGCAGAGAGGGCTTAAAGAGAACTCTGTACGGCTGCGACATAGAGATACCGATTATGCCGTGGGAAAAGGGCAGGGTTTCAATTCCGCCAGAAGGGCAGAAGGGAAAAGTTGACATTCCTCCAGCAGAAGATCAAAAGACTATTTATGAGATTCCAGATAGATCATCTAAGACCACGACTATTAAGGGTGAGGTGGTAGACGAAGAGGAATGGATTAAATAAATGGAGAAAGAAATTCGCATGAATAACGATGCGGAAGCAAAAAGTCTTTTTGGAAGACATGACGATAACCTGAAGCTGATGGAAAAAGCTTTTAACGTAAAGACCGTTTACCGCCAGGAAATCCTAAAGATCTTAGGCGAAAAAGAAAACGTTGATAAGGCCCTAAAGGTTGCAGAGGAGTCCCTTACGATAATAAGGGGCGGGGGCGTTCTGAAAAAGCACGACATGACTTATTCCATAAATATGGTAAAGAATAACCAGGATGTTTCGCTCCATGACATTTACCTTGATAAAATAAAGGTCTCTTCCAAGAGACAGCACGTAACCCCTAAATCCAAGGGTCAAAAAGAATACGTAGACGCCATACGAAAACATGACATAGTTTTTGCAGTGGGCCCGGCCGGTACTGGCAAGACATACCTTGCGATGGCAATGGCCGTTAACGCCCTCAACAAAGGACTTGTTTCAAGGATTATTTTAACCAGGCCCGCCCTTGAGGCAGGGGAGAATCTAGGATTTCTACCGGGAACGCTCTACGAAAAAATAGTTCCATACTTAAGGCCTGTGTATGATGCACTTTACGATATGGTAGAGGCAGATAATATACAGGATTATATTGATAGAGGCATTATTGAAGTTGCACCCTTAGCTTACATGAGAGGACGGACGCTTAACGATTCTTTCATAATTTTGGATGAGGCGCAGAACTCTACACCGGAACAGATGAAGATGTTTCTTACGAGGCTTGGCTTTGATTCAAAAACTGTCATAACCGGCGACCTTACACAGAGCGATCTTCCCAAGGGGAAGGTTTCTGGTCTTGCCGATGCAGAAAAGCTTCTGAAAAGCATTGAAGGCATACAGTTTGCTTACCTTAAGGGCGAGGATGTAGTGCGGCAAGAATTGGTTCAAGAAATTATAAAGGCCTATGAGATGAAAAGCAATGAATAGAAATGCAAAAAGAAAATTTAAGATTAGCCTGAAAAAAGAGGATCTCGACCTAAACAAGTTTTTTCAGAAAGGTCACCTTTCCTTTGTATTCACTGTACTATTTATTGCTTTAGTTCTTGCTGCTATTGTTTTTGGCCCGGTTCATTACAGCGGAAGGATTAGGGTTGGTGAGATTTCCTTAAGGAGTATTTACGCCCCATATGATTTCAGGTACCCATGGGGGGTTAATGAAAAAAGGACAAAGGAATCCCGCGAAGAACTTATAAAATCGATTCCTGATGTATATGATATCGAAGGTGTGCGCGAAGAAGATGCTGTTAAGAATTTTGTTTCCTTATTTGATGCCTTGCAGGCCGCCGGTGAAATCCAGGACAAGGCTGAGAAAAAACTCGTAATAGAAACACTGAATACAGAAACAGGACTTGATATACGCGATAACGTCTTGGAGTATTTTACAGAACTCAAAGACGCTAAAGAGATAAAGGAAAAGTTAGTTAGCGTTCTCAGTAGTCTTTATCCCCTTGGTATTATTGATCCAGAGACACGAAAAAAGCTTATTGAAGAAAATCTCTCTGTCAGAATCAGAAACCCCAAGATTAAGACCGAGCGTATCCGCCCATCAAAAGAACTCTTTACCCCCGAAGATGCAGAGAAGGTGGCAAGTGAATATATTGATAGGATGTTTCCAAAGAATTCGAAACTACGTAAGTATTCAATAGACCTGGTCACCCCATTCATTACCCACAATCTTGTTTTTAATGAACAGTTGACTACTAGGATAAAGGAAGAGGCGCTCAAGAACGCTACACCTATCTATGACATGTTAGAGATAAAGAAAAACGAACTGGTTATTGAGAGGGGGCAGCGGATAACAAAACAGCACATTGCTCAGCTTACACAATTAGGAGCGCTTGGCGGCATATCCCGCAAAGGGCCATACCTGTCGGGAATTCTGTTTCTTTTGATTGTTCTAATAGGTGTTGGAATTACCTATCTGACCGTAACGGAAAAAAAGATAATTACCTCACCCAAGAACGTCTCAATTATATTGATCAACTGCCTGATTCTGATAGTAATAAGCCA
>JABMRN010000183.1 GCA_013202515.1 Candidatus Omnitrophota bacterium
CAATTTGCTCTTGTTTGCCAATCATCCTGAGACACAAGCTATTAATGAGATGTATACAAGATATGTCGAACCTCCCTCCGAACCAAAATCTTTCAAAGTCGTTGACTTGGATATATTAAGAGGTGTAAACTCGCGTGGCAAGGTATACGACCGTGATTATGCAAATGGTGAATTGCCAGACGGAAAAGATTTAGACAGCCGTTTTAGATTTACTCTCAAAACTATCCCTGTACTTATGGATGCCCGCGACTACAAAAATGTCGCAGCAGTACTATATGACTGCTACAGCAAGAGTTTGCCTTTTTTTTCAGCTTATGTACATATGATGTGGGCTGCTATAAATAGCCATAGAAATGCCGCAGAATTTTTAAGATATCTAGAATCATTAGAGCATGACGAATCAATTGATCGATTTGCGATTCAAGATATGAGACAAGACTTATTGACTAGATATGAATACACACATGGAAAGCACGCTGATGAAATTTCCGGAATTACATATAATGTGTTACATGACCTCGAAAAAGAGTGGATAGATTATGAAACTTATGGATTTACAATACCAGAGATTCTTCTGCTTTACGATATATCGCAAACACCTGTTATGCCGGGTGAGGTACCATTGTGGCCTGTGGTAAATCCCGGATTTCATACAGCCATGAGGAAAATAAAGGGAGTATTCGCTACATACGGTGTAGATTTAGACAAAAATCATAATTATGTACTCGTTAGAGACGTGGTTAAAATTAGAAACAGAGACGATGATACAGTATCTTTTCTTTTGCAAGGAGGGTATGGCGTAGGAGAAAAGTCGTCATGTATATGGCTTAAGTCTCTTAAGACAGTCAATGACCGCCAAGCTATTGCTGGACTTCGTTTCGCAACAGATGAGGAGGGCTTTCGGGAGTGTGCAGAAGATTTTCTGAGAAGACTTGTATTCTCGCATGCAGTTTTTATGGCTAACGCCACAAAAGTCATGATTAAAGACAATGGTGTAACAAGATTACTTAGAGAATATTGCGAACAATTACCTTCAATGATAGAAACGGGTGCTATACCAACACGGAAATATTGTATAAATGTTTATGCTCATGCTGTTGGTTTCAACCCTTTTAATGAAGCCGATATGAGAGAACTTTTAAAACACGTTACCACGATTGAAACCTCTGATGAATTCTTAGAACACGTACATATGATGTTTCGCGAAAATATGGCGATAAGCTCACAGGTAGCGGTAGTTAGTGATTTAAATCGTGATCGAGATTTGGCTGAATTTGGAGAAGGATTTTATAGTGAGGCAGAATTTTTAGAAAGATATACTAATCGCTTAATGTTAATGAGAGATGCTCGTAAAAATGGAATGGATGAAAGAGCTTTTGACCTTCTGCAACAAGCCTTGGAAGCCGTTCCGAAAGAATATAAAGAAGGAATAACGAATAAGGAAAAATTAGTAGAACAATTGTCCGCTATATCCAAGGGCTTAATTCCTGCAGTTGACACAGAAAGCATCGATATCTTTTCACCTGTAACAACATTTGGTCAACTCAAAGATAATCAATACGAGCCTGGAGTAGGCGTTTTGCTTCCAGATGTTGCAAATAAAGGTATATTAAAGGCGGTTATTACTACAAATGAAAAACAAGATGAGCTTATAAAAGAATTAAATTCTAGAATAAGTAGAAAAGAGAACAAAATAGTTTATGGGCGATCCCTTCAGGAAGTTTATGAAAACCTTCGTAATAGATTAGGATATGCGCCTCGATGTAATTATTTCGTATCCGAAGATGAGGATATAGATGCGTTTGCTGACAGCAACAGAAGTATTAGGGTAGTTAAGCTTTCAGATATAGCGCGACAAATAATAAGCGCCCTGGGCAGAGCATTCGGTATCATCGAAGAAGGTATTATCGATCAAATGCGTGATGCCGCTATTAAGTTCGCTCAAGCTGCATAATCTTTATACGTAACTAAATAATAAACCCCAAGTAGAATATCTACTTGGGGTTTATTATTTTAAGGCAAGGGGGCGCTGCCCTACATACCTTTTATAAATTTTTCGCCGCCGCCAATATAAAATAAAAAGAATTTTTTAGAGAATCCTTCGACAAGCTCAGGACAGGTTTTTGCGAGGTTGAGCCTGCCTGCCGGCAGGCAGGGACGTATAGTGTTTGGCGCATTTTGCCGCCACC
>JABMRN010000184.1 GCA_013202515.1 Candidatus Omnitrophota bacterium
ATATTTTTTGCTTTATTTCTCATAGCCCATTCCATAAGGTCCCCGCCACCAGCAAAAGGATCGGTAACTTCTTTACCTACTACAAACCTTTCTAATCCGTTTAAAATATAGTCAGAATTTTTAGTAAAAAACTGCCCCAACTCTCTTTTTGTGACTAATGTGGATATGTCCATATTATTATATAATACTCCTTCTCAGGAGATCTTGTCTATCCAATGCCAGGGTATCAAATTTATTAGATTTATCTCAAAATATACGTCGTACAAGATGCGTTATGCGTCTCTCAATCTATGTTGATCGTCACTTCTATATTGTGGGACGTAAACAAAAAACCAGCCAGTGGGCTGATTTCTTGTCCTAAATAAATCTCTTTTGACACTTACTTGGGATGTAGATGGGAGGTAGGTAGATCGAAGTTTTCTCACTACCTCCCATCTTTTATGGTCATTTATGCCTCTGCGTCAATCTCGGCAAGTTGAGCATCTAGCATTTCCTTGGCTCGACGCTCTTGCTCCTCCACCCATTCCTTTAAGGTAAACCCTTTTGGCGGCTTGTATAATGTTATGGAATAGCCACCAACGGAATGATGGTCTCGGATCCTGTAGCCAGTATGTATACATACGGCGTATGCTACTGTATTAGGATCTTCTATCTCGGCAAGAGCCTCGCCTACGGTTTCCCCCTCTTCTTTTTCATCTTCGCGGTAGGCTTCATTGTGTATGATGTCTATAGCCTGCATTACCTCTTTGATGACCTCTCCCTTCTCATCAAAAAGTAAGATACTTTCGTGGTTCCTAATTCCTACTAAGGAACCAGTGGCTCCGTCACGTTTAGGAATCACCTCGAGAAAGCCACGGTCAATCCTTGAAACCTTAACTTCCTCGACGTATTCGGGAGACAAAACAGTCTGCGGACCATGATCACCACCTTCTTCTACCAACTCTAGTACTGGGGCAAGAAAAGGAAACTCCTTAAAAAATGCCTGGACCTTATAGCGGTTCATCTCGAACCTCCTTCTTTTTATTTATCTGCATAATTACGACTTCCCGTCGAACCTGTACAGACTCAGGCCAGTGCCTACTGAAATTCTTCAGTATGCTATATAAATATTATATCATATTATTTGTGTTTGTCAAGTCCGCCCGTCTAACCAGTAAGACGGTTAGGAGCTCTTTCGGCCTCCTTAATGCGGTATCCGTTATTCTCTGTGTTATACGTCGCACCTATCTTGTGAGATATAAAATAAAAGCAGTGCTAGCCACCGCTTTTTTGATATGTAAATATTGTTGTTACAACAATGCTAAAACCAGGACTTTACAAATATAGAATGTTATGGCATAATTAAATATAATTCCTGACTTGTATGAGCAGGTGGTCCCGGCTTGTCGGGACATCAATTCCCTTAAAAGGAGGTGCCGTATGGCAGCCAAACGATTCTTAATAGTAAACGGTCCGTCAAAATGGGATCTTATATTAGCCCTTTTTGACACCACGGAGGATCTAGACCCAAGTCGTATTCGACAAAGCGATAGATTAGTTATTTTCGAGGTTAATCACGAAGGAAAGAACTGGGAAGGAAAAATACACATTAATGGAGTAAAAAAGGCCGAGGAATTCTGCTTCCAGGACAGCGATTGGAATCTTGAAGGTCGTTGCGTTTTCCCAGAAAAGAGTCCCCTTGGAGAAAGATTCATTCGTTGGCGACCTTTTATCGCTCATTTCAATACTCAAACCAGGAAAGGCTGGCTGGAATTGATAAAGACCTAAAATCGAATTGAAAGGGCACTCACCCGAATTTTTGGGCTGATTCCTACCATCTATGTTTTGAGCCTGACAAAAAGCCATATTGACGCATCCGTTTTGACCCATAAGCCCGACTCGTCCTATAGTGATGGGAAAGGCTTTTTTATTTTACATCTTACAACATAGACGGCAGGGCTTGATTTTTCACAAAGATCTTATATACTGAACTATCCTTAACAAATAAAAAATGAACATTTCTGGAAAGACTAAGTCTATATTTTTATAGGAGGGAAAAATGAGTCAAGATATTATGCATCCAGACATTATGCGTTTAATAGAGGCGGCTGCCAAGGCTCGAGGCGATCCTGGAATACCAAGAGAGTTCATAGTAAAGGCTCTTATTAAGATTGACCGTGGAGAAGAAGAGGTGGTGCGATATCCATTCGGAGCCCCGTCCCTTAGAGGCACTTATGATATTGCCGCTAAGCTCTATAAGCAAGAGACTAAATGAATACGTTATTAAGAAGGAGGTGTTTTAATGACTTTTGCCGAAAAAGAACTCTTACCGCTTGGTTTCAAATTGGGGGCTGAAAAAGAGGATAGCATGGGTTTTAAAATTAGCCAGATATTTTTTATCGGTGACTCAAAGCTTAAGTTTGATTGTGTTTGCCCCTCTTATCCCGAGATTAAAGCCTTAGGTTGCCCTTTGCACCATGAGGGACCGGGCGGTTCAGGACCGATAGAGGAGGCCAAGAAGGCTGTTGTGACTTCAGCGAGCTAGACCTCTAATAAAAGCAAATCAGTAAGAAAAGAGTTTGTACAATACAAACTCTTTTTCTTTTACGTCCCATAACGCATCAGGTCGGACCAAGATCCCCTATAATGTCGCACAAGACAAAATGGGGACTTGACAAGTATAAATAGTATGCTATACTGCTTATGCAGTCATAGAAGCTGTACTTCTCGCCAATGACGTTCCTCGGTCGGCGAGGGGTTTAGGCAGGGGTATTCTCTGCAATGACGTTCCCGGTCGCAGGGGAAAGACATATAGGGATATCCTGACGATGGAATTGTGCTCCTGTCGTTAAGGAGAACAAATGAGCACGAAAGGCCCACGTAGAATCAATTTTTAAAGTTGATTCGCGTGGGTTCTTTTCTTTTGACAAAATAGCTTAAAATGATAGGATAATATATTAAAGTAAAAAGGAGAAATTCAGAATGAAAGTAAACTGGTATAGCAATTTAAAGGAAGCTATCGAGAGCACGACTAAAGAGGATGGAGGTTATATGTTCGTCAGGCATTCGCTGGAGGCCGGTGAAGAGGCTAAGCTTCATTACCATCCGGAAGCCAATGAGTTTTTAGTGGTTGATAACGGAGTGTTTGGAGTGGCTTTGGCGAGAAAACATCAGACTTTCAGGCCTGATGGCCGGGTGATAGTAATTCATTTCCCCAAAAAACAGAAACACAGTCTTCGGGCTTTAGCCCCGACTTCTTACTTTGTTTTTCGCGACAAAGAAGATGAAACGATTTATTGTCAGGAGGTATAAAGAATGGCAGGAATAAAGGTTAAGCTTTTACCAGAAGTTCCCAATATCTGCAATCAGATCCTTAGGGAAGTTTGGAAATCAGAAGATGTCAGCGTGGCTTACGTTGAAATGCCGCCAGGCAACATTTCCCTTCTCCACCAACATAGCACCTTTACAGAGCTGTACTATATTCTGGATGGCAAGGGAACAATGTGGGTTGGCGACGAAGAATTCCTGGTTGATGAAGATACTTTGGTGGGAGTAAAACCCGGAGTATCCCATAAACTGGAAAATACTGGTGGATCCATTCTTAGGCATTTAGTTGTCTCCAGCCCGGCTTTTAATCCTGATGATGTGGAGCTGATCGATGAGTAGTAAGTCTTTTATCGGCCGGGAAAAGGGTAAACCGTTTGTTGCCAGGGACGGCGCGCTGATATTCGAGCTATTCAGAGACACCGGTTTAGATATTAAAAACATGAGCATAGCCTCAGGCTATCTGGAACCCGGGCAAAAAGCGATTCCTCATTTCCACAAGGTTTCCGAGGAGATCTACTACGTTTTAGCAAGCGAGGGGATTTGCAGGATCGGCAATATTGTTGAAGCGATAAAATGGGGGAATGCGATATATATTCCTGCTGGCGCTGTTCATGCCCTAGAGAATCTGAGTTCTTCTGAGACAATGAAGGTACTGGCGATTTCTTCGCCACCTTATCAAGACAGCGATATGTTCTTTATTGAAGATAAGCGGTAAGGCTTACAGCTGAGCCGCTTTTTATTTGTCCCACAACGCATCTTGTGCGCCAATGCAGATTGACAGACAATTTTTTAATCCAAATAACCGTCCGCCTTCGGCGGACGGACGGACCAGCAAATTTTTTTCGGAAAATCCATTATTCTTC
>JABMRN010000185.1 GCA_013202515.1 Candidatus Omnitrophota bacterium
CTTGGGATGCGTTTTTTGTCACCAGCAGGAAAAGTATAATCGCCCGCATGACAAAGAAGTCAGCTCATTTTGTTGTTCCATATGTGTACAGAAACTCTTGGTAATGTCGCAAGGGCAACTACAGCAGGCGTATAATCTGGCAGTTGAAAAAGGATACCCGGAGAAGGCGTCTTTGCTGGAACAATTAATAGAGGAGGAAGAACATGTCCAAGAAACCGGAAAAACTCGACCAAATTTGGTCAGAGAAAGACCTTTGCGAAAGGCTCGATCTTCCCGTAACTAAATCAGGGCGTAGCCGTCAGATATCGAACTGGATACGGGGAGGCTTAAGGTACATGGAGAAATCTGAGCGTAGGTACTTCTTAGAACAAAATGTAATTGAATATTTATGGAGTCACTATAAAGAGGCTGAGGATGACTGACAGAGATACCTTTCATACCCTTTTAAAGGGTGCTTCAGGGGTGTCTCAGGGGGTGTTTATTTTGTACTGCTTAGTTAGGTATTCACGGCCATTATTAAGCTGAAAAAAGGTCAAATAGATGAAGAAGAAAACTTTCAAAATAACGGCCCTACTGGTATGCGCAGGCATGGGAGTCTGTGAAAAAATGGTTCCTACTCTCCCAGAGGATTCACCTACCAGTGGGCTTCTTACCTGGGAGAGCGAATGTACACTTTCAAAGAAAAACTTAACTGTGGGAATTTTTTCAGATTCGACAAAATGATTATTAGAAAAAAGATTTGGGCCAAATTACCGACAGCCAGCAAAACAATTTATCCGGTAATAGGAGTCCATTGTAATGCTGAAGGCGTAGCATTTCCAAGTGAATTGACCATTGCAAAATTATCAGGGTGCACAGAAAAAACAGTGAGGGAAGGAATAAAAGGTTTAATGGGGCTTAGAGGGTTCCATAAGGAACGATATATTACTTATCGGGGTCAAAGGGCTATTAAGTATCGGCTTAATCCACTGCCAGTGGAAAAAGGCAGGGCATTTTTCTTCCATAAAGTGATTATTGAAGGAGGAAACTGGTCGCAACTCACGCCGACAGCACGAGCGTTATATCCAGTTTTGAGGCTGTTTTCTTTTCATGATTACTATGAATATTTAATCAGAGAGGATTTAGACCCTTCTTATAATGATAATATGGATCTTTATAAAGAGAGGAAATATGACTTTTTAATCGCCGACATAGATGTGATAGCCGAACATGCAGGGATAAGCATAAGGTCAATCCCTCCAGCAATGAAAGCTCTGCAAGAGAATTATTTACTTGAGGAAACGGAACCAATTTACAGAGATGATAATTCCACATGGAAAGTTTATTTAATACCTACCAATTATTTTGAAAGGGATTGGCTTAACCAGGAAGCATTTAAAAAGCACAGAACAGTAGAATTGAAAAAATTACCCACTAAGTAGGTTTTAAGAAGATTTTAAGAAAACTATTAAGTAAAGTTCTTACATAAGTAAGAACCAATATAGGTTTCCACACATGTGCAAACCTAAAGGAAGATAGTTCAATAATTTAGCACATGGAGCATAGAGAGTTTCATTTATTGCTTGGTATTTTTTTCTTTACAGACACTACAAATGGGACCTGAAATTAGACGTCTAATATGAATAAAGCAAGCGAAAGGGAATTGGTGAATAATCAAAGGGATACCAGGGCACCAAAAATCTCCAGTAGAAAAGTCGAGTATACCGAATGGAGAGGATAGCTGCTCTCTTGGCATAATTCGAGGTAGGGGTCTAAATAGTACAGAAACGCTGAAAGCGCCTATTGGCCCATGTGTAGAAGGTTAGGCACTATGGGCGGAGTGGTAAAAAATAAGGAGATTTCTTGTATGGACGGAACAAAGGAAAAAAAACTTACGAATAAAGATAAATTATTTGTTCAGGAATATTTAATTGACCTGGATGTAGAAAGGGCTGCTCTTACTGCCGGATACAGCAAAAGTATGGCAGCATCTAAAGCATATCAATGGGTAAGGGATGGTAAGGTAAAACCTCAAGTGTTTAAAGCTATTAAGAAAGCTATGAATAAGAGAGCAGGTAAGCTTGAGATTACGGCTAATAAGGTATTGGCGGAATATGCTAAACTTGGTTTTTTAGATCCTCGTAAATTCTACGATAATAAAGGGGAGCTAATCCCTATACACAAACTACCTGCCGATGTAGCTGCTACCTTAACCGGTATGGACGTTGATGAGATATTCGTAGGTAGAGGAGAAAATAGGAAGGCAATAGGACACACTAAAAAGATTAAGTTTACTGATAAGAAGTCTGCTCTTGACAGTGTGGCGAAGCATTTAGGGATGTTTATTGAGCGACATGAGCACACTGGAAAAGATGGGAAATCACTGTTCCCCGACTTATCTGATGCTGATCTGGATGCCAGAATAGCAGCGATAATGGCTGAATCGAGAGAAAAGTAATTTAAAATCACAGGCGCGAAGTATGAGCGTCCTTGTGCATGCGGTGGTTAGGAAAGTAGAAGCTAAATGTATAACCGTGTAATGAATATAGACAACCCAAACGATCGTGTAGCAGCTACATTATCTCGGGATGCGCTGGAAGAGTGTTTAACTCCTGAAACTGAGACGATATTACGTCTCGCGCACTCTCAAGGGCTGCTCTATGGACTTCTGAAACGAGTGGGTTGGCGTGGGTCTCGATGTTCGTGCGGATGTGAAGAAGCCCGCTTTGCGGGTCATCAATGTCCCCGTTAGACAGAATGAGAGTAACGATTGAATGTGTTGCGTCGATTGGTTTCATGCTAAATTTAATTAAGTTCATGAGTTTTCCTCCTTCATTGGGGGTTAAAAATCAGATTTCAACTTCTATTTGGAGACTACAATGAGGACACTTAAAAATATCATTGGCATCTTGAGAGGATATTGGCGATATTTCAATGGTTTGCCTATTCCTAATGAAGCAGGAGGGGCATGTATAACGATTCGAGGTGCAAGCCGTTACATAGGATTGGAGAGCATCGTTCTGTATGACAAGTTTAAACCTAATTTCAGATATCTCGTTGAGGCGTTCTGTTATCTGATTTTCTTCATTTTGAAGATTGTCGTATTCATTGCGTACCAACTGTATTTCATTTTCCGCTGCTTCAAGAAATTCTTTAAACATGGCAATTCTCCTTTGCGAGGGTTGTAGATTCCTAACGCAAAGCTCACCAGCCGCACGCCCCACGCGGTCTGGTGAAGCGGCTGGTGAGGAGGTTTTATTTGTGTTTTCTTTCGTTGAAACTCTTTACTGTTGGTGGCAAGGCTTGAGTGCCATTAGTAGAGGGTGGTTGTTTGTAATCGGCCTGGGTTTGATTAATATTGTTATTGGTATCCACATTTTTTGTATTTATTTTGATTTGTATGAAACCTATAGCAACAAGGACAACGGTGAAAATCACAAAGGGGTAGTGTAATGATTATCGTCCGTGGATATTCTATTGATCCAAAAATCCAGGTTGGGTTTTACGGAGATCTTCATCAAGTATGCCATCAATACTATGAGATGGTAGAAGGACGCGTACTTGCTCAGAGGCGGATCGTAAGATTACCTCGAACTCAACGAAGCCGGTCTCCAAAACCTTATGAGAATAGCAAGCGAAAAAGTAAAGCTGGTTTATCTCATTATAAAACACGAAACGTTGGAGCCAGGCGTAATTTGCTTCAGCGAAAGGCTGGGAAAGTATGACTGTAAATATTTTATCATTCATAGGAGTACTTTTAACGAATTTAATAGAAAAAGACATCTAAAGTCAAAATATTTAAAACCACAACATATAGTGGCTACCTGAGTGAAGTGGATAGCCCCATAAGCGTAAAATAAGCGATAAGGTTACCTGGGCGGGAGTGATACCGGCTGTTAAAAAATGTTAAGGTTGCCGATCGTTACCTCATTACGAAAACTAACGTTTCCGGGGTCCCCAAGACAGGGTGAAAAACCTTGTGTAACCTTGTATTGTGGAGTTATGTATCCCCTGTGTGCGCGGGGTGATACAACCTAACAAAACCTAACTTTGGCGGGCCATCCGAAAACCTGTCAAAACCTGTCATTGGGGGTGATCCTCATATGTTGACAAATGTTGAAACCACAGTCCATCCGATGGGCGCAGAAAACCTACGCAAACCTACAATAAGGGAGAGATATATATGAGTGACGAATTGAACGCCTGAGTGCCGGGAAAATTAGATGCCTAATGAAGCTCCCCACCGCTTGCGGCGGGGTATTAAAAAACCTTAATAAACCTTAACCAATAAGGATTAATGCGATCTCGCAGAGTCGCGATTAATCCATTGTTCATGTAGCCCGGTTGTGTTACTACCCGGAATCTTTATAGGGTATTAC
>JABMRN010000186.1 GCA_013202515.1 Candidatus Omnitrophota bacterium
ATTCTACGCTTTATTTCTAATGTCTCCACAAAAATCCGAAGAAAATATTGCAATGAGCGAACGTGTCGCGCGAAGCGGTTTTAAAAGCGAAAAAGAGCTATTTCAGCATTATGCTAAAGTTTCGGGTAAAACCTATAGTGACATTGAAAAGAGTTTTGGCAGAGAAAAAGGTTGGAAAAAGTATCTAAGTAGGAAGTATTTTTCAGGGTGCCATAGTCAAATGCAACAGATGCAGAAAATGCATTTAGGATTGGCGCCAAAACCTAATCAAAAATTGCAAACTTTAGAGATAGACGGTTATGGCCGCAGAAAGACAGGATTTGACTATACTCAAAGTGTATCTGCGGAAAAGAACAAAACGTGTTTATTTATTGGCGGTTCGATTGTTTTTGGTTTCGGGGCCACTTCTGATAAAAATACTATACCTGGAAAAGTCGAATATTTTTTAAATCAAAACAAAAGTAAAAATACAAATTTTCGCATTATTAACGCCGGTGGATTCGGATTTAATTCATTGCAGGATCTTATTGCATTGCTTCAGTCTAATATTAAGCCGGATTATGTTATTTCTTTAGGCGGCTACAATGATCTCGATCAGGCATTCTTTTCAGAGAATTCAAAAGTATCCAGTTTAGCTAAAGCTTGCGATTATAGGGCAAATGATTTGCCAATTAATAGGGTTTGGTCAAAATTTCTTAATAGGTTTGCAATCTTGCAAGTGTTACGACGTTTTATTAAAGCGTTTATCTTATATGGCGAGGATGCTTACGAAGAAATAGATTATAGCAGAATCGATATATATCCACTATTCTAGCTTGCATCCACGATTCTTTTCTGGTACATATCCTTATGAGAAGCAAAAAGTATAAAAATAACCTAAAATCTTCCTATTTGTATCCTTAACGCCAAAATAACTTGAATGACCTTATATATTATGATAAGATATACATCTTATCAATGGTAATATAAGTTGCAATAAGTATGCTCGTACAGTAGGTATGTTAAACAGAAGAAGATAATAGGATATGATTAAAAACGAAAGTATCATATGCATATCGAGTATTGATTGGGATTTTGTGTGGCAAGGTCACCAGGAGATTATGTCCACATTAGCCAATAACGGAAATCGCGTTCTATTTGTTGAAAATACAGGGGTTCGGACACCAACGCTGCGTGATATACCACGGCTTTGGAAGAGGTTTTTGAACTGGAAGAAAGGTTATAAGGGCATAAGAAAAATTAGCGAGAATTTATTTGTATACTCACCGCTTGTCTTACCTTTTCCATATTCAAAAATTGCTACAAAAGTAAATAGATTCATAATGCTGTCCGTGATAAAAAAGTGGATGAAGGCTCTCGAATTTCGCAATCCGATAGTATGGAGTTTTTTGCCGACTGCCCTAGTTGTTGATATGCTTAATGAATTAAACCCAAGCATTTTTATCTACTACTGTATTGATGACTTTGCTTCCAGTTCTAAGGGGGCCAGGAAGATCAAAAAGGTGGAAGAGAAAGTAATTAGGTCTGCTGATTTGGTTTTTACAACATCACGCAAGCTTTTTAAAAAATGCCAGGCTATAAACAAAAGGACATACAGTTTCCCCTTTGGTGTGAGCATAGAGAATTACAACATCGCCCGGGAAAAAATGCTGGATGCGCCAGGTGAAATGCACGCCATTAAAAGACCCATTGTCGGATATATTGGTGGCATCCACAAGTGGATAGATTTTGGGCTCTTAAGAAAGATGGCGTTACAAAGCAAGGATATATCTTTTGTGCTCATAGGACCAAAGCAGGTAGATTTGTCACCTATTATTGATATCCCAAATATATATATACTTGGTAAAAAAAACAAGCAGGACTTACCCGCATATGTAAAATTTTTTGATGCAGGTATCATACCTTATCGCAAAACCGCATATACGGAAAATGTTTATCCAACAAAAATAAATGAGTATCTGGCAATGGGCAAGCCCGTTATATCTACAAAAATACCGGAAGTTGTTGAGTTCGACAGGGCGCATTCTGGCGGGATCGTGTATTTGATAGAAGGAGAAAATGATTTTAGCCTCTTATTGAGTAATATAATCTCTCAAAACAATGAAGAAACAGTCAGAAAACGTATAGCATTGGCAAACAGTAATTCATGGTCGGTAAAGTTAGAAAATATGTGTGATTTGATTCAAAAAAGGTTAGAGCAAATCCACAAGCGGGTCAGTCAAGACTGGATCGGGAGTATAAAGGGATTTTATGTAAAATCGCGAAGAAGGACGATAAAGATTGCGGGAGTTTTATTAGCGTTGTATCTTGTAGTATTTTATAGTCCTTTTATGTGGTTGGTTG
>JABMRN010000187.1 GCA_013202515.1 Candidatus Omnitrophota bacterium
GGCAAGGTACTGCCCGCCCGTTTAAAGAGAAAAGGGGAAGTGGAAGTACAAAAAATTCAGAACATGGAAGAAAATGTTTTTATGAAAGAATTGGCCGATGCAGTGAATGCTTCTCCGCACAATTCACTTATGGTGCTGGTTTTCGGCTACAAGGATAGCTTTGAATTAACTGCAATTAAAGCGGCCTATTTTGCGTACCTCTTAGATATTAATACACCCGTATTATTGTTCGATTGGCCGGGCGATCAGCCTGTCAGCATTTGGGGGTATAAAAAAGCACAGAATCTTGCCAAGGAATCCGGTCCCTATTTGGGTGGGACTCTTATAAAGATTTCACGAGAGATCAAACCTAAAAAACTTTGGGTTGAAGCTTCGAGTTTAGGTTGCCAGGTTGTCTGTAATTCCTTTGAGTACATGGTAAAGCATAAGGATTTTTGCGATCCAGATTGCGAAATAGACCAGGTTATTCTATCAGCCCCCGACGTTGGAGAAAATGAATTTGACTTACAGTTTAAAGAGGAAATAATGTCCCTCTCAGAGAACCTGACAGTATACGTATCGTCTAATGACGAAGCGCTTCTAATGAGCGGTTTAATAGATCAAGAAAAGAAGCTCGGGCGAACTACCGAAAATGAAACCAAGCAAGAACAGCTAGAGGAGATGAAAGATCTGCTTTACCTGCAATCACTTCATCCGGGCAAGATTAATCTGGTCGATGTGACCCCTATTAACAACGCAAGTTATAATCACGGATATTACATGGAAGCGCCGGAATTTTATGATGATTTTTACATGAGAGTTTTAGGAAAAGACCGGAATATAAATAGGCGCCTTTATCTTATAAAAAATAAGGAGGGCACCGATTACTGGATTTTGCGCAGTCATTAATTAATATATGCGTGCAATAGTCGAAAAAGCAACGATCAAAGATATGGAGGAAATACTTCGCATTCAGAAAATAGCTTTCAGGAGCGAAGCAGAGATTTAAGGCAAAGAGTTAATGTTTATTTATCTCGAAACATATGCGAACAAGCCACCTTCCCCAAAAGAATAATTATATGAAAAAGATTGCGGTTTTCTCAATCTTTTTAACGGTACTCATTGCTTTTATGCCATGTATTGCATCAGAGCCAGATACATGCGAGGATAGCGATATAATTGTAATTACCGGTAAAATACAACATTATTCTTTCGAGGGTGGATTTTATGGCATAGAAGGCAACGACGGTACGGTTTATAAGCCGCTTGGTTTGAGCGAGGGATTTAAGATTGAGAACCTGCACGTTAAAGTTCGCGGGCGTTTAATAAAAAATATATTACCTTTCAAGCCATGGGGGACACCTATAGAAATTATTGATATACAGAGAGCTGGAAGACAAAAAAAAGAAAATCTGGCGTCGCCGCAGGATATAGAGAATGAATAGAAAAGTTATTTTCCTAATAGATAAAGACGAGCGTAAAGCATGAATGTCCTTGTTACCGGAGGTACAGGATTTATCGGATATCATCTGGTAAAGGAGCTTTCGAAATCCGAAAATAACATTTACTGTGTCATCCGCAACAAAGAAAAAGCCGAGCGCCTGCTCACTCCTTTTAACGCAAGATTAATTCATGCCGATATTACAGAAAAAGACGCTATAAAAAGAAGTCTCGATAAAAAAATTGATGTTCTTTTCCATTGTGCCGGATGTGTGGACAATAAGAATAAAGAAAATCTTTATAAGGTGAATGTCCTCGGAACTGAGCGCATGTGCGAGCTTTCGATGGAGCTGGGTATTGAAAGGATGGTTTACACAAGCTCCATTTCCGTTGTAAGCGGAAATGAAAACGTTCCATTAGTCGAAGACCTTCCTTATAAGGCAACAAATCCATACGGTGAATCAAAGATACAGGCCGAAATAAAAGCGCTTGAGTATAGAAAAAAAGGCCTAAAAATAGCAATTATTAGGCCCTGCATGGTCTACGGAGAAGGTGAGCCGCATTTACTTAAAACATTATGCTGGCTTGCCAAGCACAGACTTTTTCCCGTGATAAATAGCGGCGACAACAGGCTTCATCTTGTATACGTGAAAAATGTTGTTGATTTAATGATCTTTGCGCTAATAAATGATGGCATGTTAAAGGGAGCATTTTTTATTGCAGATAAAGAAGTCTTAACAGTGAAAGAAATCATTCATATCATGGTAGAGGCTTTAGGAGCACCGTCTCCTTATAATATTCACATACCCTCTTTAATTATACCGTTTCTTTTGTGCTTACCATATATGGGTAAAAGAATCAGCTTCTTTTTGAAGGACAGGGTTTACAGCATAGATAAGATAATATCGCTCGGGTTTAAGCATGCATATCCGGCAAGGGTTAATTTTGCGGCTTCATGTAAATCTGTATATGGGGGTGGATAAATGTCAAGA
>JABMRN010000188.1 GCA_013202515.1 Candidatus Omnitrophota bacterium
ATTCTACGCTTAAGCCCCCTGCCGACATCGCAGCCACCTTTTATGAACCTTGACCCAAGAACGACATCATTATCTTTAATTGCCTTAATAAAATCAGGGATATATTTAGGGTTATGCGAAAAATCTCCGTCCATTTCTATTATGTAGTCAGCCCCTGCATTAAGAGCATATTTGAAACCGTTAGTTCCTGCAGACCCGCGGCCTCTTTTTTTGTATCTTTTGAGCAAGAGAACTCTTTTGTCTTTTTCAGAAAAATTAGCCACTATATCTGCAGTTCCATCCGGAGAATTGTCGTCAACTACAAGTATATAGAGATCTTTAATATTAAGTTTCAATATTCTGCTTATCAGCTCTTCCATATTGACTGCTTCATTATATGTAGGTATAATAACAAATATTTTCATAAGTACTGTTGCCCCCGTTAATATAAGTCCAAATCACTATCCGCACAATTAATAAACCAATTATTGCGGTTAGAGACAAGTGTTGAGTTTAATGGTTCGGTTATATTAGTAATCATAAAGCGCGAACTAGAAGCCATATTCATAAAACCTAATTTTTTTAAAACAAACTCAAAATTTTTGTTTAATATGTTGCATTTTACCAAATCGATATCGCCCTTTTCTTCAAAATATTTTACGGCAAAATTTACAAGAGAAAAAATAGTTTGAATATCCCAAGAAGCAGCAAATAGGTCAGAAATAATACCAACGTTAAATCCGCGGCTTTTACCTTTCCTTAATACTATATACCCTTTTGTTTTTTTGCCATTTTCATTTAGGGCTTTGAATATTCTGTATTTCCAATACGGTTGTTCGATAAACCGCCACTTAAGAGAAGCGATGTCACGCTTTATAATTAAAGGAAGAGAACACGATGCGCTTTTCCATAACTCGTCCAAGGAATCATCAAAATTAAATATTTCTTCGATAGCGGTTTCCTGTTTACGGTATTTGATGCTTTGCATGAAAGAGGCGGTATGTAAAATATTTAACACTCCCTTCCCGACAAATCCTAAAGAATGTGCCACTAACTGATTAGTCAATTTATTTTTTAGGATATTATCTATGCGAACCATTCTAACATAAAGAGGGATGTAACCAAGATCGACAAAACCTAATTTTTTATATATTTTAAATACTTCCTCATTTCCTCCGGCAATCAGGAACAGAGATATCTCATTTTTAATTTTTTTTAGAACGCTATCCAATAAAAAAGGGCCTATGCCTAATTTTCTGAATTCAGGTAGAACAATAAAATCCCTTCCCCATGCGATAGAGGAGCAAGTGTCTTTATGTTTTAACAGCGCGGGTATAATTCCGCAATGACCCACTATTTTACCGGTTTTTCTGACTTTACAGATCCAGGATGTCGATTGTTTATTACGTACATTGGGATTTTTTACATTGTACCAGTCCCAGCGCTTGACGATTTCTTCCTCATTTTGATGATAAGGGGCATTAAACTGATCAGAGTACGCTTGTTTAAAGAAATCAATCAGGATTTTTTTCTCTGTGGAAGTTGGCATTTCCACTATATAGTGCTTGTTTATTCCTGAAGGAATTTTACTTATTTTATTCTCACTTTGCATAAGCAACCCCATTAAATCCGGTATTTTTTATATCTGAGATATTCACATATGGCGCACCAGTCATATGCTCCTCTCATATGTTTTTCATATTCATACAGATCATCCAGCCATGATATGCGGTTTCGTCTGAGTAAAAAGGGATCTGACTTGAAATTGTTAATCCCAGAAATTGTGGTAAATGCGGCCTTGAATCCGTGCCTTTTTAGCATTTGCTTTATATTACTGTTATAACTTCCGCTGTGCCCGAAGGGATAGGCAAAAAAAATAGTTTTATTATTAATGATATTCTCCAGCCTTTCTTTTGATAGCGATATTTCTTTATCAAGTTCTCTCTTTTTAACTGTTGTCAGGGCTCTATGCGTTAATCCATGGCTTCCAAAACTGATAAGCCCGGATTTAATCATATTTTTTATTTCGGAGCAGTTTAAATAAAGATCACTTCCCGAATAATCACGCAGAAAGTCAACAGTTATGAATATTGTAGCCGGGAATTTGTATTTTTCCAAAATTGGCAGCGCGTTGGTGTAATTATTCCTGAATCCGTCATCAAAAGTGATTGCGACTGTGTTATCAGGAATGATTACATTGTTTTTTATATAGGCAAACACCTTTTCTAAAGATACTGCGACATATCCATTATTCTTAAGATATTTAAGTTGTTTGTCAAAAAGATCTTTTGGGGTAGTATTTTCTTCCCATTCTTTTTCTATCAAGTTATCCGTAATCGAATGGTAGACAAGCACGCGTATGCCGTTTTTAAAAACATCTCTTCGTCGCTTTTTCTTTTTATATACTATATCCCCAAGAAACATTCTCATCGATTTTTTGATAGGGATTTTTTGTCTATTTATCATATTGTGAAATGAACTGTTTAATCTCTTTAAATACGCTGTCGGGTTTAATGGATTTCATGCATTTGGTATCATGGCAGCGCAATCTGTAGCAAGGAGAACACGGAATTCGGGAAGATATCTTTTTACCTGATCCATAAAGGTCTACTTCCATTTCAGCTGTAGGCCCGAAAAGCGCGATAATCTTCTTTTTTAATGCAATTGCTATATGCATGCAAAGCGTGTCTGCGGTAACGATAATGTCACAATTGTTAACGATACCGGCAAATTCCTTTTTTGAATAATGGGTTCCCAGATTAACAGCAACTTGTTTCGTTTTTGAGGAAATTATTTTATTAATTGCTCTTTCATCTCCCCCGCCTAAGAGTACAATTTTTACATTCTTCAGCTTTGCAAGCATTTTTGTTAGCTGTACAAAATAAGTTATAGGCCATTTTTTTGTCAAAAATATTTTTCCTGCGCCTGTATTTAGACCAATGACCGTATGATAAGGTTTCATGCCGAATTTATATAAAACTTTCCGGCCATACAGAACACATCTTTCATCCAGATTAAAAATGTAAGGGCCATAATCTCTTTTTAATTCGGACATTTCGTAAATAATTTCTTGATATGTTTTTGAGTTACCGGAAAATTTAAGCCTATTATCAATGCCTAACTGCAGTGCATATAATGAGTTGTCGTTGAAAACGTTTAAGGCGCCGAACCTATCAATTTTAAACCCGAATTTTTTTTTTGCTTTTGCCTTAGTAGCCAGCGAAATGGCCGTAGGGTCTTTATCGAAAGACAGCAACATATCATATTTCTCTGTTAGCGCCTCTTTGGCTGAATTATTACATGACAAAAGTTTGTCTATCATAGGATTATTTTCAAGTAGCTCTAAAGATGCCCGCCAAGTAAGCCAGGCTATGTAACAGTGGCGGTATTTTTTTCTTAATGATTCTAAAATAGGTGTAGTACGTAAAACATCGCCCGGAGCCCCGAACTTTATTATTAATATTTTAAAAAAATTATCTAGATTTTTTTTAATTCTGATATTTCCGAACGTCAGCATTG
>JABMRN010000189.1 GCA_013202515.1 Candidatus Omnitrophota bacterium
GAATGATCTTTACTATAATACCACATTTTGTTAAAAGTTCCAAAGATCCACAGCTAAGAAAAATTACCGAACAATATGCGAATTATACATACTTGTCAGGTAATTACTAAAGATTGGCGGAGAGGGAGGGAAACCAAGGAGCTATGAGTTGATAAGTTGTTCTGACTGATATACTTATAGGCAGCAGGTCTGCTTTCTATACAACTTTTGTACAATCCAGACTACAAATCTTTAAACCTGTAATACGCGTTCCTCCCCCTTCCTACAAGCTCTATTAATCCTGCATCTACAAGTTTGGATATTTCCTTTAAAACCGCCTGTCGTGACACACCTAACATTACCTGTAATTCCCTGTTAGTGATCTTCCCTTTTTCTTTGACCCTTTCCAATATCTTTACCTGCTTAGGGGTTAACTCTACCTGCTCCGCATCTTTCTTTGCAGTTGAGATGCCAAGCCGCGAAATTGTTTCTTTAATTCTATTTATTGAAAATAAAACTCCATCCGTAAAATATTCAAGCCATTCTGTTATATCTCCTTTGGCTTTTTGCACTGTTTTTAACGCATCGTAATATGACGGTCTATCCTCATTGTAATAATCATCGATGGCAAAAAATCTTCTATGATCAAAGCCGCTTTTATATAATATAAGTGCTGCCATTAGCCTGGCTGTCCTTCCATTTCCATCTATAAATGGGTGTATCCTTGCAACTTCATAATGTACGATCCCGGCAAGAAGAACTGGATTTACTTTTTTTGCTTTGTCCGAATTAAGCCAGTCCAGAAATTTTTCTACCAGCTGCGGCACATCTTTAGTATCAGGTGGCATATATTCCACTGCTTGTTTGAAACCAGTACCATCAAATACTCTCTTGCCCACAATAACCTGTTGTTTTCTAAAAACTCCTGCATTCTTATTGTCTTTTAAGGTTCCCTCGGCAATGGTCTTGTGTATTTTAAAAAATAGCTGTTTATTCACTGTCTTTTTATTAGCATATTCAGGGATAGAATCTATAGCTTTCAAATAGTTTATAACTTCTTTTTTATCTTTCTGTGTCGCTACGACTTCCTTCCCCTCGGAAAGAGCTTTGACCTCTTCCATGTTTAATTTATTGCCTTCAATGCTCGTAGATGAATGCGCATTGTGTATGCGAGCCTCTTTTTGTAATTTTAGTTCCCATTTGGGGATAAGTCTAGCTCGCTCGATAACTTCCCTTCCGGCCGTTATCTGAGCAATATTATCCAGTATCTTTTCTGTAATGGTATATTTCGGTTTAAACATGATACTTAAAGTATATCAAATGACAACTTAATTTTATGTTATTTTACGCAACACAGGAAGGGTGTGAGTATTATTGTGAGGCAAAATGGCGGAGAGGGGGGAATTCAAACCCTATTTCCCTATCTTATTTAAATAACTATACTTCGGGATACAGAATAACCCAACGTGTCAGAATTGTGACAAAAATTTTATTTATTTCAATCGGTATGATACACTACGCCCTTTACCCTTGTTTCTAACAAGAATATCTTTATTTACCATATCTACAATATCTCTATATGCCGTGGCTCTTGAGGTCTTTGTCATTGATACATACTTTCTCGTGGTAAGCCCGCCCTCAAAACCTTCAGGCCCGACTTCCAATAACTTGTTTATAACTTTTCTCTGATTTTTATTGAGCTCTGTCTGCGCATGCACCCTCCAAAATTCAGCTTTTTTCAAAACTTTGGAAATGGCCGTTTCCGAATCTTCAAGAGCCCTTAAATAACATAAAAGAAACCACTCTAACCATTCGGTTATATCCAATGTGCCTTTTTGAGTTTTTTCCAGAATATTATAATAAGATTCCCTTTCCTTCATTATTCTTGAAGATAAAGAATAATATCTTTTTGACAAAGACTCGTCCTGGGCTAATGCCATATCGGTCAATGCCCTTGCTATCCTTCCGTTGCCGTCTTCAAAAGGATGAATGCTAACAAAATAAAAATGGGCAACCCCCGCTCTTATTAATCCGTCTGTTTTCTTTGATTTATTTTCCCACCAATCGATGAAATGTTTCATTTCTTTATTGAGTTTTTCATAAGGCAGTGCTTCGAAATGGATTTTTTCCCGCCCGATTGGTCCCGATATAACCTGCATGGGTTCCTTCCCGCGCCATTTGCCCACGTGTATCTTGCTAAGCCCAGAATATTCGGTTGGAAATAAAGCCGCCTGCCATGATTTCAGTCTTTTTATAGTTAGCGGTTTTTTATAATCTACCGTGGCGTTGATAATAACATCTATCATTCCCTCAGCATTTCTGTCCTCTTTCTTTACCCCGCCTGTAGGCAGGCCCAATCTCCTGGCGACTGACGATCTCACGGCCTCTTCGTCCAGCTTCTGCCCCTCAATGGCGGCTGTCTTTATAGTCTCCTCCACGAGTATTTCAGACCTGGATTCTTCGCTCATATCCATCCCTAATGTGCCCACCTTGCTTAGAAGTTTTCCCTGGGCAAGTCTCGCTTTCCCAAGCAGGTCGATAAGTTTATCATTCTGCCATTTAAAATTTGGCCAGTCTTTTCGCTCCCAAATATAAGTCATTTAACCCTCCTAATCGCTTCATTTTATGAAGCAATTATACCACCTATTCGCTTCATTGGCAAGCATTAAAGAGGATTATTTTTAGAGAGGATAAAAAACAATGGCGGAGAGGGAGGGTCGATAGCGCCTTATAACGCTATTTCGACAAAAATTAATTCAGTAAGGATCTCACTCATAACTTTTGTCCATAAATGCGCGCCAACAATCGCAATA
>JABMRN010000190.1 GCA_013202515.1 Candidatus Omnitrophota bacterium
CATACCGGCGGCCCTGGAGAAAACAAGAATATTCCCCCCCCTCATGATGCAGATGGTATCCGTAGGGGTCGAATCGGGCTCCCTGCCGGAACTGCTTGATAAAACCGCTGATTTCTATGAAGAGCAGGTGGATACCTTCGTAAATACGCTGACAGCCTCGATTGAGCCTATTTTGGTGATTTCCTTAGGGGCGGTTATTGCCGTTGTTGTCGTGGCGCTCTATCTTCCGATTTTTAAAATCAGCACTGCCATGAGCGGGCGTTAGGAGCAAAAAAAGCTTGCTATCCGCCCATTGCTTTTTCTTCATTCATCAGGTATATTAGAGTTATAGCCATAGATGTTGATCTCCATGAACTGGAGAAAAAAAGCGTCGCGGACTTGTAAATTTATGAATTATATGGTATATTTGCATAAACAAAAGGAGGGTAACAATATGTTGGGTAAAAAGGGTTTTACGCTTATTGAATTGATGGTGGTTATTATCATAGTTGGTATCTTGGCGGCGGTTGCCGTCCCGATGATGAGGGCTAATGTGAGGCGGGCATATGGCACTGAAGGCGCGGCAATAGCCGGCTCAATTCGTACAGCTGAAAGAATTTATCAAGCCGAACATAAGACATATACAGATAACTTAGCTCTTCTTAGCTTGAATGCAGCTGAGTTAAACGGTCTATATTATGGTGTTAGCAATGTATCAATTACTGCAACAACTACCACCTTTACTGCAAATATCATAGGCCATGCGACCGGTAAAGCTAATGGGGACTGGGTACAAATAGATACGCTCGGCAATATTACCGACAATTTCTAAAAGTGTAATCGTAATCCTTTTGGCGCTTTAACTTGTTTGCCGAAAAATACGATATTATAAAAAGGAAGGGCTTTGGATGCCCTTCCTTTTTATTTTGATACAAAAATATAAATAACATGAATTTTTTAAAACTTTGCGTTATTATACTACTATTTTCTCTTATAATCTCATACGCGATTACTGAGATATATTGCCTTGACGTATGGCTCCATCTGAAAACCGGAGAACATATCCTCAAGACCAAAACTATACCACACCACGATATTTTCTCATATACTGTGCCCGGCAAACATTGGATAGACCATGAGTGGCTTTCTCAGGTTATTTTTTATTCGACATATAATGCATTCGGGCCCAATGGCCTTATTGTCCTGAGAGTGTTTATTATAGCAGGCACTTTTTTGCTTTTGTTTCTTTTTGGATACCGAAAAGAGAATTATCTTCTCGTTTCCATACTTCTTCTGGCGGTTCTCTTTTTATCCGAGGGGCGTTTTATGATCAGGCCGGGCCTGTTTACTATTTTTTTTACGGCACTCTTTCTTGTCATATTAACGAGATACCGCTCTACGAGACTCCTCTACGTATTACCCGTAGCGCAGCTTTTTTGGGTCAATCTCCACGGATATTTCTTTATAGGGGTCTTATTTATGCTTGTATATAGCATAGTCGAGATCATAAAGAAAAAAGACCATTTCTCTAAAAGATTAATAACCGCAACCCTTTTGGTCGTGGCGGCGTCATTTATAAATCCATATGGCTGGAAAGGAGCCATGTATCCTGTTTTGACTTTGTTTGGCTATATAAAAGGGGATCACACAGTATTTTTAAATAGAATTTCCGAATTAAGGCCGTTGATTACCCAAAATAAAATACGCCTGCCGTACTTAATAATGCCGTGGCTTAAAATAATTATCATAGTTTCAGGGCTGTCTTTTTTGGTAAATTTCAGAAAAACAAATATCAGTAATTTCATAATTTACATCATAGCTTTGGCGATAGCCTTAAAAACCAGTAGGAACATAGCTATTTTTTCCATAGTAGCCTATGTCGTGACGATCTCAAACATCAATGATATTTATGATACATCCATTAAGTTTACCCGATTTAGAAAGATCGAGAAGCTGTTAAAGATCCTTTTCGCCATAACACTCGTCCTATTTATGTCTACGCTGTTGTTTGGTAATTTGAAAAGAGAATACTACTCATTTGAACAAAAAAAATTCAAAAAGTTCTATTTAGATACCAGTTCCTTTAGTTATCCGGAAAAGGCCGTCGATTTTATAAAGGAAAATAATATTAAGGGCAATATACTAAATGATTTTAACTCCGGGGCCTATCTTATATGGAGGCTATTCCCTGAAAAGAAAGTGTTCATTGACGGCAGGACGGAGGTATATGGTCCTGAGTTTTTTAAGGAGTGTGAAAAAATTTTCCAAGACAAGAAAAAACTGAAGAAAATAACATCCAGGTATAAAATTAACTGTATACTGATAACCTATGTGTTGAATATGCCGATCCCCAAAAGCATTCTTAAGTTTTTATATGAGCATGAAGATTGGGCGCTTGTCTATTTAGATG
>JABMRN010000191.1 GCA_013202515.1 Candidatus Omnitrophota bacterium
ATATAATTCCGCCGCCCTCATCTGATAAAGACTCTTTTTGTTCAGGCCCACTTCCTCTATGGAGCTTCGCAAAAGGGCGAATTCTACCAATTCCTCGCGGGTCATTCTTTTTCTGGCTTCGTGGGTTAATGCAAAAAATAATTGCGGCTTAGCACTATCTATGATCTTCCTTATTATCTCTTTTCCTTCTTCTGTATCCATGGCAAAATCAGCGTCTGATAAGTCAAGAAGCGCCATAAAACAGGGACCCCTTCTCGATATTTTGTAATACCGCGCCTTTTCCTCCAGTTTTTTAAGCCACCTATCTTTTTCTTGGCCGTCTAAAAATACAACTTCAACATTTTTATTGCCTGCTATATTTTTTATACTAGAAAGGATGCTTTCTTCGGTTACTCCCCTGATAAGATTCAAATGCCCTTTAGGTATACCTATTACGGTAAGAGGTAATGCAGACCGACGGACATGTTTTACGATTGTCGCCGGAAGGAAGAGCGTTTCCATAATAATTCTAACTGTGAATGAAACAAGCCTCATAAGGGTAAGCGTTAAAAGCATTAAAATAAATGCTCCCATCGCTGTTTTCCTTTTTGCTCCCGCGAACCTTTCTTTTTCCGCTTTCTTGTAAAAATATAGTATTACTGTACCCGCCAAAACAGCCAAAATCGCGAGCGCCGCTACGACAGCACCGGCCTCATTAGTCATAAAGGGTATTTTCGTAAAAGGTTTTGCTGCGGAAAATAAATTCGTCTCGAATCCTGCCCAAATCGGAAAGCAAGCAAGAGTGCTGGATGAAACCATTTGTTTAATTATTTCAGCACCCAAAGCAGGCAATCCGTGCTTTTTCGATATTCTCATACTAACATCTTCTACAAGATTTCTTAAAGCTTCATTGACATCCCTTTCGCCTATAGCTTCGAAACATTCCTTCATTGATACATTTCTTAAATATGTTTTTAACTCTCCTATACTATAGCTGCTGCAAACAGGTGTAATGGCAATATGATCGTATTTTTGCATAAGTCCGTTTAGATAAAATAGAAATTTTCTTGAATTGGACAATTCTCCACAAGCAATAATCTCTATTCTATTTTCTTCATCCTGTTTGCTGTTAAATTCGTTTGCCTGCCTTACGGCGTTATCTACATTTCTCATGAAGGGGGGGTATATTCCGTGATACGCCGGTTCCAGCCTTTCATCGTTCCTATCCATGCTTTCGGCAAAACTTCGTTTAGCAAGGTCATTAGTGCCTATGCTGATATAATCGAAAAATCCCAATTCCAAAATAGCCTCTACGGAGTTACAGGCATTCGGCGTCTCTATCATGGCTCCAAACTTGATAGCTTCTATATCGGCTTGGGGGATTCCTTCCTCTATTAATTCCGGTATTATTCCTTTTTTACCGCGCTCGCTGTTTCCGCGTACCAGATCCTTAAGCGCATAGGCCTGCTCCTCATTCTCCACCATGGGAATGGTAATTCTTAAATTTTTTCTTTTACTCTGAGCATAGGCGCGTGCAAGCGCCCTTATTTCTTTTCTTATAATTTCTATTCCTTTCGGATGTTCAAAATAAAAAAGGACTCCTTCCACGGGCCTTTCTTCTGAAGCGTCTACCGTTCCTTCTCTGACAGCGTCTTTTATAGAAACCATATCGACTAATTTATCCTTTTCCATATCAAGGGTCCTAAAAGCAACCATACCTTCCGAAGCATCTGATGCTTCTAATGCAGCTTTAGCGATATCATCTTCTGTCGGCTCTTCTTTTCTCATATACATATTTTCTAATCTCACGAGGCCAATGCCGGAAGCCCCGAAACCCGTTATAAGAGAGGCGTCCGGGCTCACCCTAGGTATATCAGACAAAAACCTCATAGCGTATCCATCGGTTGTAGCTGCCTCTTCACTTGAATGCTTATCGTAGATGACATCCGATGCGCGATTTTCCGCAATAATATTCATATAATGACTCATCAAATCAGGATTAGCATCAGTGTTAACCAAAATGTGTTGCCTCCCACCATCAACAATGACTTGATCTCCGGTATTGAGGAGCTCTGCTTCAGGTACACCCGGAATAATTATAATACCTTTTTTTCTGCCCGGCATAAGCATATCCTTAGCCGTAATAACCCAGTGGCTTCTTGAATTTCCACATTTGGTGACTATAGCCCTTATGTTGGGGTTTTTTTCTATAAAATCGTAAAAGAAAAGCTGATCCATGCTGTTTGTCACGTAAATAGTGCGCGCCTGTTCATCCTCTGAATATACTGGAATTTTCGGACCTTCGAGTAAATAAGTAAAGAGCGATGATATGTAATTAACCACCACAGATTCTTCAGGATGTTCTCCAATATAGGAATCCGCCAGATTGCGGACAATGTGGCTCGCGGTACACCCTCCGGGAGTTATTGCATCGCAAGCTTTTTCCTTAAGGACATTGAGAAAACTATTCGCCTCTTCAAGCATGTCGGGAGAAATCGAACCTCTTATCTCGCTCAACACTTCTTCTACCCGTCTTTTTTCTGTTTCAATACATTGCGAAGATTCCGGCATAGCATGGCCGTAATTATGCAGCATCCTGAGCATTTCGGTCATGGCACCGTATCCGTCAAGCATGCCCTCAAGCATCTGAACGCGCTTTTGATATTCCTCATTACCCTCTCTTGTGTGGGGACATTCTCTTCTGATATTCACTATTTGCTCCATGAATGACTCCGCTTGCGGCCCATATTCTTGCTGTATTTTTCTTTTTAATTCAATATATGCCTTTCTTTTCTTTTCTTTAACGAATGTTTCCAGATGCGTAACTTCGTTATCAATAATAAATAGTAAAACCTCTATAGCGCTTGCGGCTGCTTCTGTCTGAGCCTCATTAATTTTATTGCTGAAACTTTGCTTCAGAGCATCCGCTACAGCATGTAGATTTACAATTTCTTCCGCAACGTCGTTGTCGCTATCCAGATATGTAAAGGAATCGATATACGCATTTAGCATACTTAGAAATCCGTTGCAAAGTTCAACGTCTTCATGCTGCTGATTTTCTCTTAATGCAGAAATATATTCTGTCATTGCACGGTCAAACATAAATAAAGCATTTTTCCCTTTTCTCTCTAATTGTCTATAGGCGTCCTCCACCATTTCTTGTATTCGCGCCTTGGACACATCGCTTATAAGACTATCTGGTAAAGTTTGTGTGAAAAATTCATCCATGTGCTCCCTATGAGCAGCTATTTTGAGCTCCCTTTGTCTTATGGTATCTTTCTCAGTCCATATATCCTGATCGATAATTGTCAGATGATTGACAAAGGCCTCAACTTTCCTTACTGTAAGAAATTCAACGTCATGGGATGTGATAGAAGGAACGGCAATTTCGGTGACAATGGCGGCTTTAATTTTCTGATTGACGTCCTCCAATAACACCTTTAATTCGGTATCGCTGTCCAAAATATCCGCGCAATTTACGGGTATGTATTCCTTATTACTGAAAGCGGCTTCAAGCTCACTTATTTCTTCCTCGGTCAAAGGCTTTTTCGAGAAGTCATTTGTTATCTCATAAACATAAACACTTTGCCTGGGTTCGCTATCCATTGCGCACCCCCACTGCGGATCTGAATCTATAACAACACTATCACCATCTGTCTGCACAAAAATACTGGTAATATCGTTAAAGTATCCGGGGTATTCATTTCCGAATACAATTACTTCCGTGTGCGCAGCATCAGTCGGATTATATATATATACGTAGTGCGCGCCTTCATCCGCCTCACCGTAACGGCCAGCCATGTACATATAAGCATAAGCAGTTTCATTAATAATCCTATCCATAGATGCACGTCTTCTGTGCTCGGGAGGCATAGACTCAAGAAAATCATTAAAAAACGCCTGCGGGGCGTCTTTTAATCTCGCTATCATCTCATCCGTGAGTATTTTATGTCGGTGGGTTGCAAACATCTCCGCGTATGTTCCGGAAGTTTCGGACCTGCGCGGCACAAACGGGAAGAGGGCAGCAAGATAATATTTGCCATCTCCCATATCAACCCCTAAAGCATATTCTAAAATAAAAATAGTAGCTAAAACCAATGCCGAAAGGAATAGCCACCTAGCAATTGCAGAACAAATCCTGCCTAATTTATGGAGAGCACTATCCGGCAGAACACTTTTCTTAGATAAGGCCAGCCTGTGCTTCATACTACCCATTGCCCTCCTCTGGGCTAATACGCGTCGGAGCATCTTCGGCGCTTCTTTTGTCATGCTGAATGTTCTGGGAGAAGGCGATTCAATCCACGAAATCCCCACTTCCTTGAGCCTATAATGTGCAACAGGCTTGGCTAAAAGCAAAAGTTCCGTGTCAAAAGCAAGCGTATTATCTTTGGCTAACCATAATATTTCAGAAAGTACCTCTCTTATAAAAAGCTTGAAACCCCTCTGTGTATCTCGAATTTTCCACAAAAACCAAAGTATTAATCTTACGCACCAGTTATATATTCTGCTGGATAGTTTTGCCATAAAAAGCATATCCTCCCTTGATGCACCGCTTACCCATCTGGAACCTAAAGCTACGTCAGCTTTATTATCGTATAACGGCTTTATTAAAAGACCTATCTGACGATGTATCGAGCTATCAACATCGTAATAGCCGATATAATCAGCATCTGTTTCATGAAGAGCGTATTCCATCCCAAGATGAACTGCCCCGCCTTTTTTACCTTTTTTCTCTTCCGGCTTTATTTGCTTAATAACTACCAGGGAAGGATCAAAATTTCTTTCTTCACACATTTGACTCCAGAGCTTTTTTATCACTGCAACTGAATCGTCAGTGCTAGCATCATCTACAATAATTAACTGCCAGCTGAAATTATCAGGATTCGTCTCTCTTAGCTCTTCAAGTTCTAATATCTTTTTTCTAAACGCATCCTCGCCTGAAGGTTCCAGGGCTATGGATTCATTGTATATCGGCATAGTCATTGCAATCTTTAGAGGCGCACTAATCTTCCTCACAGCATCGAGTGACAACCGGACATTCTCTGCTCTTTCTTGTAACGATTGCGGTTCTATCCCCAATTCTTTTTCTATTTTTTTTATTGCTTTTTTTGTTATTATCCCAGGGCCAAAAGCCATGAGGCCCGGCACATGCCATTTAAATTGTTCGTGACTAACTATCTCCCGCCAGCTGGCAGGGGATAGTTTTCTAAGTATGCCTAAGGCAAGTTCATCGTGGCCAATGTCGTGTATAGACGCTTTTAGAATGGCTTTTAAA
>JABMRN010000192.1 GCA_013202515.1 Candidatus Omnitrophota bacterium
ATAATGGCACGTGGAACAGTAAAATGGTTCAACAATTCAAAAGGTTATGGTTTCATTACTCCTGAGTCAGGCGATGATGTATTTGTGCATCATAGCGCAATTGCGGGAGATGGCTATAAGTCTTTAGATGAAGGTCAGGCAGTTGAGTTTGAAATTCAACAAGGCCCTAAAGGCGCACAAGCCACTAATGTATCAAAGGTGTAATTGAGAAGATAGGTCCGGCATTTCATGTCGGGCCTAAGTATGTTACAAGGGAGGATGCATGCATACAGGTAAAATAAAGAAGTTAGTTCGCGATAGAGGTTTTGGTTTTATCAGTGATACTGATGGTAGGGAAGTGTTTTTTCACCAAAGTAGCCTTGTTGGTATTAGCTTTGATGCTTTGAATGAAGATGATAGTGTTACATTTGAGGTTCAGAAGTCCGATAAAGGCCCCTGCGCAGCCAATGTGAGCATTGCGAAATAGAGGCAGACAATTGGCTCTACCGTTGTTTAAGCTTAATAACAAAAACATAATCTTAATAGTTACTTAAACTAAAAAGTTTGCTTACACAGCAGACAAGGAGGCAACATGGCATTTGGACAAGGTGGTGGGTATAGCGGACGTCCGCGAGAGATGCACAAAGCAACATGCGCAGAATGTAAAAAAGAATGTGAAGTACCTTTTAAGCCCAGCGGGGATCGTCCCGTATACTGCAAAGAGTGCTTTTCAAAACGCAGAGATAGTAGCCGTTAATAAACGGTAAAGCGACTCGAATAGCCCAATAGAAACTATAAATTACGCAGCTAGGTCGAGTCCCCTATTGGACAAAGCTCTAATAAGCCTCAAGGTAAAACTTGAGGCTTATTTGTTTTAGGTCCGGCCGGAATATCTTCGCCTCCTCCGCATGACAAAGCTCTATACACTCCTCTAAAAAATTTCTATTATTAATTAAGGAAGTTTTCTTATTACCTCTCCCCTGTAATAAAATAAGTTGTAGTGGGTTTTGCTTTCTTACGGTCTTACAGATATACTTATAAAAAAGGAGGTAACTATGGAAACTTCAATATTTATTGCCCGGATTTTTGGTCTGTGTTATCTAATTCTTGGGGTTGGTCTTTTGTTTAACCGGAAAGTCTTTCAGCAGGTAATGGGTGATTTCTGTAAAAATATGGCCTTGGTCTTTTTGGGTGGCATATTTGCACTTGTTATCGGAGTTGTAATTATCCTAAAACATAATATATGGGTAGCTAACTGGACTGTACTAATTACACTTATAGGTTGGCTCGGGCTCATCAAAGGTATATGGATAATTGTCTTTCCAAATACGGTACCCAAGTTCATGGAAGCTTACCAGAAAAATGAAAACCTGCTAATAGTTCATTCAGTTGGTGCGCTTATCTTTGGAGCTGTTTTGACTTATTTTGGGTTTTTTGCGGGATAGGACCCTTTACGCAATAGTCTGATCGCATATTTACAATAATCGAACACCCCAAATATGGAAATTTCCGAAAATATTGGCATTGCTTTTTGCGGAGTTACATTTGATTTATACTATTAATATGCTATACTCTATGATTAGAAGCAATGAAGGTTATAATAATATTAATGGCGATTATTGTATTATTTGTTATCTCTTCTTTTTGTTTTGAGAATTGGGACGGCAGCGCTATCAGCATCCCCGAAGAACTCGTTGTTGCGCTGGAAGACGAAGCCCGCATCGACGCCGAAGCACAAGCCTTAACCCTCTCCGAAGCGATTGAAATGGCCCTTGAGAAAAATCCGAATATCAATTCAATGGTAAGGGCCCTCCGTCGCTCGCAATACCTGCATATGGCAGCCTCTAAAGAATCGCTACCTACCATAAGCACCGATTATACTTTCATGGGATTTCCCCGAATACCGGAAATGATATACAGCGAAGAAGAAACCTTCCCGCTTACCGACAGCACATCTTTTTCCTGGGGAAGCCACGTAAAAATGCCAATATACACTTCCGGGGCCCTCCGTTACAAGAAAACCATCGCTAAGCTCGGAATAGACGTCTCCCGCATGCAGCTTCTCGAAGCAAAATCCGATCTCGTACAGGAAGTTACCATAAACTATTTCGCTATCTTGCGTTCAAAAAGATATCTCTCTGTGGCTGCCGAAAACCTTATTCGATTTATCGAGCATGAAGAAATGACACGAAAGTATTATAACGCCAAAACTGTGGCGAAAAACACACTCCTCATGGTCCAGGTAAAAAGGGCAAATGCCCATCAGGAGCTGATAGTAATACAAAAAGATCTTAAAATAGCCAGGGCCGCTCTTAACGTGAGTATGGGCATCGATATAGATTCGCAATTCCGGTTAGAAGATATTTCTTCATACAGGAAGCTTTTCTTTTCCCCCAAAGAATGCTTCAATACTGCAACAAATCATAACCCCTCCCTCGTTGCATTTTCTTACTTACAAGAAATCGCAAAAAAGGCGATCGACCTTGAAAAAACCGGAACGCTCCCAAAGATTTCGGCTACTTTCAGTTACTATAAGCACGGTAAGACTCCCGCCCTTGCCGGCGATGACTATATTACAAATGATCTCCTTATCGGAATGGTCGTTGCCGAATGGAAGGTCTTTGACTGGTTTAAAACACGGGATCTTGTAAAAGCGAAAAAAAAAGAATTCGAGATGATAATAGACAATCGCAGATCAGTCGCCGACAGAATAGCTCTTGATATCCATAGGTCATATCTTAGCATGCAGGCGGCAGAAAACCGCATACGGGTCGCCGAAAAGGAAATCGAACACGCAGAGGAAAATTATCGCATAAGTAGACTCCGTTACGAGGAGCAGGTAGCTAAATCCACCGAAGTAAACGACGCACTCGTACTCCTTCGGCGCGCGGGCTATGATTACCACAACGCTTTTTACAAATACAACGTATCCCTGGCAAAACTCGAACGCGTCATGGGAACTAACATAGAGCAAGTTTGGAGGTAGGATAGATGTTCAAATTTGATTTGGCGAAAATAACTAACTTCATAAAAACTTTTATGGAAAAACTTAAAACTTACGTGGAAAATTTCAAACAATCCAAGAATAAGGCCTCGATAGTATTGGTTTTTATCTTCGTAGCCCTTGTGACTTACGGTTTAACGGTTTTCGTAGGTAGCTGCGCAAGTGACTCAAACCTAAAGCGCGGTTTTCTCGAGGTAAGCGGAAGAATCGAAGGTCGTGAGTATCGCGCCGGAACAAAAATAGCAGGAAGGGTCGACGAAATGCTAGTAAAGGAAGGGCAAGAAGTAAAAGCCGGCGAAAGGATAGCTCATATTTACTCCCATCAGCGTATAGCGCTCTTGGGCCAGGCAGAGGCACAGCTTAAAGAAGCTGAGTCGAACCTCCGTCTTGCCCAGATAGAACACGAACGTTACGGGCGCCTCTTTGCAGAAGAAGCTATTCCCAAAATGGAATATGACCGCGTTGTTAATAATTACACAGTGGCTACCGAAGCAGTTGTTGCCGCTAAAAAGGAAGTGGAAAAACGTAAAGCCGATCTCCAAGATACCGTTATAGTCGCTCCGATATCCGGAGTTGTCGTAACGAAAATTGTGCGCCTCGGTGATGTAATAGCAGTGGGAACGCCCCTGGTTACCCTTATCAATATGGACGAGCTATATCTTAAAATATTTCTTGCAACTGATTTTTCCGGAAAAATAAACCTCGATGACGAAGCAAAGGTTTTTCCGGATGCCCTGTCGCATAGCGAGTTCCCAGCTTATGTAGACAGAATTGCCCAGAAAGCTGAGTTTACTCCCAAAAATGTCGAAACCAGAAGCCAGAGGGCCAAACTAGTATTTGAAATAAAACTTAACATCACGGACAATAGGGGGCACAAGTTAAAACCCGGTATGCCCTGTAACGGCGTCATCAAAATCAAAAGGAATGCCTCCTGGAAATCCTACCGCCGAAGCCGATGAGTCCGGTTATAGAAGTAGACAATGTATCGAGAAGCTACAAAAAAACCCTAGCGCTCGATAATGTATCTCTTAAGGTAAATCGCGGCCAAATCTTCGGTCTTATCGGTCCGGACGGAGCCGGAAAATCCACTCTTATCCATATTATCACCGGCGTCTTAAGCGCAAAAATCGGCAAAGTCCTAGTGCTCGAAAAAGACGTCCTTCATAACCCCGAAAGCATTAAGACTTCCATTGGTTTTTTGCCTCAAGGGTTAGGCCTTGCGCTCGCGCAAGAGTTAAGCGTTGATGAAAATATCAATTTTTTCGCCGAGATTAACCAGGTTGATTATAAAACACGCGAAGAAAGGAAAGATACACTATTAAAAAGTACGCAGCTGGACCCCTTCAGGACGCGTCCGGCAAAGAACCTTTCCGGCGGCATGAAACAAAAGCTCGCCTTATGCTGCACTCTTATACATGAGCCGGAATTAATATTCCTTGATGAGCCCACAACAGGCGTAGATCCCATATCGCGGCGCGACCTATGGACAGTAATTAATTCCCTCGTGAAGAAAAAAAACCTCACCGTTTTTCTCACCACCTCTTACATGGATGAAGCAGCCAGGTGCCATGAAATACTTTTAATGCATAACGGAAAAATTATTGAACGAGGCACTCCAACAACCCTTCCTTCAAAACTCGAAGGTAACTTCGCCGAAATCGATACAGCAAACCAGCAGAAAGCATTGTTTTCTATAAAAAAAATGCCCGGGGTAAGAATTATTTATCCCATGGGCGATAAACTAAACGTTATTTATAAAGACACAGACATAAAATCCATTAAATCTTATGCTGAGCGTTCGGACGTGAAAATCAAGGATATAAAAATCGGTACCCCGGGCATTGAGGATGTGTTCTTATCGAAAATAGCAGGCGGGGCCGAGGAAATTAACGAGGCAGCATTTGAGGAGTTCTTCGGAAAGAAAGAGGAGACAAGAGCCGAGTCCGCCCTAAGAAAAGAAGTTATGATAAAAACGGAAAAACTCGAGAAAAAGTTCGGGAATTTCACTGCGGTAAACAAGATAAGCTTCGATGTAAAGCGCGGCGAGATATTCGGTTTTCTGGGCCCGAACGGCGCCGGTAAAACAACAGCCATAAAGATGCTGTGCGGCCTTTATCCGCCTACTTCGGGAACAGGGACGATTGGTGGACTCGACCTCACCAAGCAGCAGTTTGAGATAAAGAAAAGCATAGGTTATATGTCCCAGAAGTTTTCGCGCTACAGGGACCTGACGGTCGCTGAAAACATAGAATTATACGGAGGCATCTATGGTG
>JABMRN010000193.1 GCA_013202515.1 Candidatus Omnitrophota bacterium
AAATAGGTGTGCCCCTTTTTCTTCGTCATCGTTGCCGCGGTCAGGAGAAACCGCTTCAGGTCCGGGACCCGAAGTGTCCTTTGCCGTCGACGAGCCTTCGGGTTTTGCCTTTCCGGCTCCGGGGCTTTTTCCTAATCGGTGTCTGTCCCTATTTTCTCTATCTAATTCGCTCGCTCTTTCTTTCATTTTTCTTATACAACCCTCAAAAACAATCCTCTTAGCTAATATATCGTATAAAGTCCTAACGGTATAATTATCTTCTGCATCTCTAAGAATAACAAATGTCTCCAGCGCCTTGTCCCTTAATTCTTGCTCTCCGAGGGCATAGAAAAGCTCCACTAAACATTTAAAGCATTTTAGATCACGTGCATCGCGCAAATTAAGACTTTTGTCCAATATTAACTCTCTGTAATGCAATTCCAGGGTTTCATTTATACTTTTTATAGTTATGCCTGAAATACGACGCCTAAACTCAGTCATTCCGCGCCTGTTACCATAATAGCGATTGAAAGGATTATAATGTGGCTGGGCTTCGTACAATTTGTTTAAGTAAAAAAATCTGTATGGAAACATATTCAATTTATATTGCTTCCCGTTTAGTTCTAAATAATAGGAGAACTGTCTTCTCCGCAATATGCGTGAAATTCTTTCTTCCCTGGTTACCTTAAGCCCTTTTTGCGGAGCAAGCCTAACCAGTTGATCCAGAAATTGAGAAATTAGTCTAAAACCATTAACCAAATTAGGTGTATACAGAATCATATCCATATCATCCACTGACGACCAGGATGGGATACCATTTGTCTCCGTATAAACACAGCTTCCATATAATTGGACCAGAAGCGGTTTGTCCGAATTTACCGCCTCCAGTGCCTCTGTAAAAAGCGCGCCGATGTCGTCCAGCGTCGGTTGCTCTTTAAGGGACGTTTGTGGGAACGTGTCGCTTGGGGACGTTCTTCTCCCCTGCTCTTCGGCTGGCCTTGCCATTGCAAGGTGGTGAGCAATTTCATCTTGAACTCGGGTTAATATTGTTGCATCTCTTGTCGCTCCTATTGGGTAAAGGGCATCCAATATCGCCTGCCCGTGTGCTCGCCCTGCTTGTGTAAGCTCATATTTGTGGGTCTTGGCATCATATGTTATAATTCCAAAATGATTCTGTCCTAACCACCTTGTATCTTCGGCTATTGTGGTCGGGCTTCTCGATTCAGGTAATCTTTCTGCTATCGCCTCTATTGTAAGAGGCCCGTCGCTTTTAAGAAGCACCTTAAATACATAATAATATGAGCCTGGAGGTGGGTCTTTCTTTTTGTTAGTTTGCATTATAAGCAGGTTCTGCAACTTATCCTCTATCGTCTCAAGTGCATCTATGAGAGAGCCTTCGGGGCTTTTTCCTTTTTCATCACCGGCAAATCTTTTAAGGCTTTCATCTATAAACTTTCTTGCGCTCTCGCTGGAGAAGCTATAGGGGATTTCGATATACACGGAACCTTTTCCGGGTTCACGCCAGGCTTTTGCCTCACCCGCTGTTTCCATGAAGTTTATCTTTAGTACCCCTGCTTTTAGCAAGGCCTTTTCATGCGGAAACTCGTCGCTTTTTATCATGTTCCATACAGTCTGACCGACCGGGCTATTTTCAATTACGTAAGGATAGACTATAATATTCATGGGTTTGCTATATTCGCCTGTCTTCCCCGCTACAATAATATGCAACCCCTGCACCAGGCTGTTTTTCTCTACTGCTATTTTTACTTTTTCACGATTATTAAATTTATCAAAAACCTTGGTCAGGTCCTTCATTAGTGTAGGTGTGAGAACTTTGTCAAAAACGCCCGGACCATCATGAAAGTATCCTTTCAAGAAATGTACCCAGGGCGCAATTTGAATGTCTTTTCTCCATAGTTCTTGTAATTCTCCGTCCTTATAGAAACCTTCAAGCTGATCAAAATGTCCTATTGCCTGGGCTATATCCACGAATCTAAATCCAACGGCCCGCGCCGGATCCGTTTCCTGCATGCCTTTTATATCCTGAGCCTCGCTAAAATCTCTCCAGTAATAAACACCGTTTACAGCATAAATATTTCCCCAGTGAGGAAAAGCAAGAAATATGTCTCTATCATGCGCTTCCCTTAGCCTTTTCCCCAGCTCGTAAAAAACTTCATCTATTCTTTCTCTCATTTTTATGGCTTCTATAGGTTCAGTAACTGCTCTTTTGCCATCTACAACTTTCCTGCCTTCTGTTTTGGCTTCTTCAAGAATATCCGATATTTCCCTGACTTTCTTTGTGGGGACCAACGAAATAACAAAACCCAAATTTTCAGCTTCCATGGTTAGGTCTTTATACGTTCCTGCGCCAAGCGGTATATCCAGCGTAAGATCTCTTTCAAGCGCCTTTTGCATAAGTTCAATTTCATTACTTGCTATCTTCGCCTCTAATCCTCCTTGCGGGTTGAGCTGCTTATGAAATATTATCCTTCCCTTGTCATCAACATCGGGTATCTCAATTTCATGACTACCATGAAGATCCTCCAGGGGAGTTGTAAACCTCTTGGGCGTTGGCTGTAATACAGCTTTATAGACAACCCCTTTGAGCTTTATCGAATCATAAGTCATCCCATTGTGGATCAGGGGCTCTCTTAGCCGCAATATAACAGACCTGCCCCCATTATAATCGTCAGGGCTAAAATCCTCCCATGTCGCGGTTTTTAGCGCTCTATCAAGCTTATTGGCCGGAATAAGTTTTGCAAATTCTGTCTTTTCAAAATCCGCCTCAAGCGGTTTTTGTCCCAGGAATTTCCTTATGGCTTGAAGAATTTTTTCGCCCGGTTTTTCATCAAGGCTCGATAGGTTTATAATAAGCTTACGCCTCTCTTTATCTATGAAAGGGGTTAAATCCTCTTCGGTGATTTTCTTGGGTCTCTTTACTAAGATTTCTCTTAGC
>JABMRN010000194.1 GCA_013202515.1 Candidatus Omnitrophota bacterium
ATTACTAACAGATCACCATCCTCGATATGAGCATTTTAAAAAACAATCATTCTCTCCCGATATTTGGCGAACAATATTGAATAAAGCCAAGACTTTCGGGGTTGAGGTATATGCCGATGTATTTGGTCTAGAGGCTTTAAATCTAGCTATAGAATGCGGTATAGATGGATTTAAGGTACATTCGTCGGATATGTCAAATAAGAAGCTTCTACAAAAACTGAAAGATCAGAAAAAAAAGATATTTTTATCAACAGGAGGAACTACAATACAGGAGATAAAATATGCCTTAGAAAATATAAGCGCATCCGACAGGCAGAATGAGATTATTTTACTGCACGGATTCCAGGCATATCCCACATCGGTCAGAGATGCTGGACTTTCCCGTCTTGGAAAATTAAAGGAACTATTCGGTGATACGGTTAAGATCGGCTATTCAGACCATACTAGCGCAGATGACAGATTTTCAACTATGTTGCCGCTTATAGTTATACCATATGGAGTTGAATATATCGAGAAACACGTAACATTGAACAGATCTTCCAAAGGTGTTGATTATCATTCGTCGTTCGAACCAAGAGATCTCGAGGTGTTTATTAAGGAGTTCCGGTGCGCGGAGAGCGCAATAACAGCGAATCCTTTCAAGTTTTCAGATGCCGAAAAGAATTATCGTGATACAGTCAAGAAGCAATGGGTAACCAAGAGAGCTCTAAGGGTAGGGGATGTTATAAGTGATGACAACATAGAAATGAAACGTTCCCCAGTTTCTATAAATACACCGCTTTATGAAGATATTATCGGAAAAAAGGTTACTAGGCCTATAGAAGCGGAAGAAAGCATATCCAGATATAAGCTGGAACATAAAGTTTTAGCGGTCATTGTTGCTCGCTCAGGTTCTTCAAGATTGCCGGATAAGGCAACCATGGACATAAACGGTAAGCCCGCTATTTGCCATTTATTAGAGCGTGTTTCACTTGCGCTCAAAAAGGGATATATCGATACTGTAGCTTTTTGTACTACTAAAGAAGAAAAAGATAACAAGCTGGTTAATATTGCATCAGGATTTCCTTTCAAAATATATCGAGGCTCGGTAAACAATGTTCTTTCGCGCATGATGCTTGCTGTTTCCGATAATGGGGATCATGATATTGTTCTGCGCATAACAGGAGATGATCTTTTAGTTGATCCTGATTATATTAAGGAAATAGTTGAATGCCATCTTCAGCAAAATGCCAATTATACCGATGCAAAGGGTATGCCGAGTGGTACTGAGACCGAAGCTTTTGATACTGGTGTTTTAAGGTTTGTTCACGGTTTTTCAAAAAATTCTTCGGGGACAGAATACCTTACGAATTATATTAAAGAAAATGCCGATCAGTTTTGTACAGCTAGTCTCGTGATTCCCGAACGACATGCTAAGGGCTACAGGCTTACGCTTGACACAATAGAAGACTATGAGGTTATTAAAAGGCTGTTGGCCTATTTGGAATCTATAGGTAAAGATGTCGATTATACCCTTGATGATATAGGTACCTTTTTTGAAAACAATCCCGAGGTGTTAAAAATAAATAAGCTGGTACAGCAAAAGAAAACCCCTGTTTCTGTAGATACGGAAATAGACTGGCCGCATTATACTAGGATACCTCTTGTGAGCGTTTATATCACAAGTCATAATTACGGAAAGTTTTTAAAGAAGGCGATCGAGTCAGTCTTGAAGCAGAAATTCATGGATTTTGAATTAATTATTATTGATGATGGGTCAACAGATAATTCAGTAAAAATAATGGAATCTTACCAAAACCATCCGAAGATAAAAATCATTTGTCAGAAAAACAAGGGATTGAATGTTACCTGCAATATAGCGCTTAAACTTTCACGGGGCAAATATATTATGAGGCTTGACGCTGATGACTATCTTGATGAAAATGCCTTGCTGGTTATGACTGAGGCACTCGAACGTGATAGCGAGGCAGCCCTGGTGTTTCCGGATTATTATATGGTAGATGAAAAAGGAGAAATTATTTCTCAAGAGCGCCGCCACGATTCTGCCGAAGTAAATCTTTTTGACCGTCCAGCGCACGGAGCCTGTACTATGATACGAAAAGAGACCCTTTTAAAGGTGGGTGGCTATAGCGAAGATTTCGCATGTCAAGACGGCTACGATATATGGCTTAAAGTTATAAAAAAATCGAAGATTATTAATACAAATATTCCTTTGTTTTACTATAGGCGGCACGGTAGAAATTCAACAAATGATGAGCATCGTATATTGGAGACGAGGCATCATATCGTCAGAAAAAACCTTGATGAGTTAAAAATCAGCAAGAAAAATCATATTTCTATCATTCCTATAAGAGGAGGCGAGGAGAACCCTTTCGCAGTAAGAAATTTTGCCGGTACAACCCTCCTGGATATTACGGTAAACAATATATTTAAAAATGAAAATGTTAGCAAGATCATTGTAAGTTCGCCTGATTCTATAATTATCGATTATGCTAAGAAATACGCCGCTAAAGGCATTATGGTAGACAAAAGACCTGAAGGGCTTGGAAATTACAATACGCTTATATCCAAAACAATTGATTACCTTCTTGAAAAATACAGCGCCTCGATAGGTCAGCCCGACACGGTCTCGGTGATTAATTTTGAATATCCATTTAGAAAACACTTCTTTCTAGATAATATTATAAATAACCTTTATTTATTCGAAGCAGATTCGGTATTATCCGTTATAAGGAAAGACGCAAATTATTATTACCATAATGGAAAAGGCCTGGTGTCATTTAATACTAATCGCACATTAAGATTAGAAAGAGATTTTACCTATGAAGCAGCGGGAGGTCTTCACAGCGTACGATACTCATCCTATGCAAAACACGGTAACATTGTATGCGGGAAAATAGGTCACGTTATTATTGATGAAGAAAGTTCAATGCCTATTACTTCTGATTCAGAATTTGAAGCCGCGGAATCATTCTATAAGGCAAAATTGACATGAACTACTTTAAAGGTAAAAACCCTGTTTTTATAGTTGCCGAAATCGGAGGGAATCACGAGGGAGATTTTACATATGCAAAAAAATTAATTAGACTTGCATCAGAGTCCGGAGCGGATGCTGTTAAGTTGCAGGTCTATAAAGCAGACGCGTTGGTAAATCCGTTGGAAGCGCCGAAAAGGAACAAGCATTTCAAAAAGTTTGAATTAGATCCAAGGCAATATGTAAAGCTTGCGCAGCTTTGCCGTAAGCTTAAAGTGTTCTTTATAGCTTCCGTCTGGGATTCGACTCAAATAGAAAAGCTCAACCCATATATTTCAATATACAAGATCGGGTCAGGCGACTTAACCGCTTATAGATTGATAAACAAAATTGTAAGAACAAAAAAACCAGTAATGCTTTCATGTGGCTTGGCTAGCACAGCAGAACTGAGTGATGTAGTAAGTTACATAAAAAATTGTGATCCAGCTTATATTAGCGAAAAGAAACTGGCAGTCTTGCAATGCACCGCAATGTATCCTACATCTTTCGGTGACGCAAATCTTAACATTATGACTAGCATAAAGAAGATGACAGGGCTGCCTGTAGGTTACTCTGACCATACAGTCGGAATGGAGGCCGCAGAAATTGCCTGCGCAATGGGTGCTGAGATATTAGAGAAACACTTTACTGATAGCCGCGCTGGTAAAACTTTCAGAGATCATAAGATTTCAGCCACAAAAAAGGAAATTCAGTACTTAATTAAAAAGATTAACAGGATTAAGGAGCTTCAAGGAAGTTTTGAGAAAGTGCCTCTTAAATCTGAAATAGAATCAGGGAATAAAACGTTTTTTAGGAGAGCAGTTTATCCGGCCAAAGATTTATGTGCTGGAACTAAGCTAAGAGAAAATGATCTAATGCTTTTAAGGCCCAACCGTGGCATAGATGCTAGAGAAGTTGAAACCTTATGTGGTAAAAAACTTAAAGTAAATGTTAAGAAATACCAAAGATTACGCAAAAATTATGTGGCATAATAATGGATTATATTAAAAATTCTACTTTTATATGCGGACATAGACGATCGGGGACTTCGTTATTAGTATCTCTTTTGGATTTTCATCCGGAATTGCTTGTTTATCCTGAGGATAGCAAATTTTTTCAACACTATTATCCGGTTATGGACAGGCCCGACATAAGTCCGGAGGAAAAAATCGAATCCATTATTAAGAAGAACTATTCTTACACGAAAGAGGTTCTTTATAAAAGGTGTGATTTAACGGAAGGATACCTTGATTTCACGAAACTGGAGATAAGATTCCGCGAGTTGGCAAGAACAAGTAGTACTTGGCCTCACATGTTGTGCAGCATGATAAAGGCATTTGCTGAATGTTCGCCTCAGCCAAAGAATGATATTAAGCGCTGGGTAGCAAAAACGACGTCGAGTGAAATATTTGCCATGGAAATAGATAAGGCTTTTCCATGTAGCAAGTTTATACATATAGTAAGGGACCCGCGCGACAATTATGCCTCTTTAAAATCAGGATGGCAGACAAGATACCGCTACATGTCTGATTCTTTAACATTGGAGGGTTTAAGGCAATCCTGCATTGAACGCGGAAAGTTAGGGATAGATATGGGGCTTAAGAATATAAAAGTTATGGGCAAAGAGAAATACATGATTATTCGCTATGAAGATTTGGTGAAAAACACCCCTACTACATTAAAAAAAGTGGCAGAATTCCTAAAAATAGATCCGTATAAATATAATATGACTCCAAGTGCGTGTGGATTTCCATGGAAAGGCAACAGTCTTGAGGGAAAGATTTTTGACTCAACAAGCCACTCTCAGATGGGAAAATGGAAAAAAAGAATAGATAATAGCGAAGCGGCCTTAATGGAGTTTCATTATAAAGATTTAATGGACATATTTGATTATCCTTTGGAATTTTCAGAAAAAGAACAGCTCGAAGCAGCCAGTGAACATTACAAGTGGCTAAACTCTTATAGAAAAAATACGGTACAAAAATAATGGATAAATATTTCAAGCTACTCAATGATCTTTACCCCCTTCACAGGACGCTCGTCTCTGACGATACTGATAAGGCCTATGAGATGATTTTAACTGTTGTTAAAAAGATGGGCCTTTCAGGGGATAATATATTACTTCACGAATTTCCAAGCGGTTCAGAACTTTCAACCTGGATTACTCCAAAAAAATATAATCTTAAAAATTATTATCTTTCAGAGATCAAAGGAAAAAGAGAAAACAAGCTGATAACAAAAAAGGAAATTCCTTTAAGCATAGCCGAGTATTCCCATGCAGTAGACAGGATCCTTACCTGGGATGAAATTAGAAGCCATCTTTTCCATTCCGATAAAAGACCCCAGGATATTCCATTTGTGGTTAAGTATTTATATAAGGATAATTTTGGTTTTTGTCTTCCAAAAATTAAATTTGAAAAAATTAATCCAAGCTCAAAATTCAGGGCAGTTATAGAATCTGAATTTACAAATGACAGATTAAAGTGTTTGGAAATTGTTTTGCCCGGAAAAAAAGAAGAATCCGTTCTTTCTATAGCAAATATATGCCATCCATATCAAGTTAATGATTCTATCACAGGTGTAATTAATAGCCTGCTTTTAATAGAAAAATTTATGAAGAAGAAGCACAATTTTACGTTACGATTTGGATTCTGGCCGGAAACAATAGGCGCGCAAGCTTATTTTACTAAATATCATAGAAGAAAAAGCATGTTTAAGTATGCCATTTTCACGGAAATGCTAGGTACGAGTGGTAAGCATGCGCTTCAGTTTTCTCGACAAAATAACACATTGTTGGACAGGGCAGCCGAATATGTACTTAAGCAGATGAATCTTCCTTATTATACCGGAAGATATCTATCTGTTCTAAGAAACGACGAGCGTATAGCTAACGGTCCAAATTTAGATATACCTACAGTTTCCTTGTCGCGCTGGCCATATGCCGAATATCATACCTCGGCCGATACGCCGGCTATTGTGAATATGAGGAATATAAAAACCTCTTCAGAGGCAACTGCCATGATTTTGGATATTATCGATTCAGACAGAGTGCTATATCCGTCTTTTTTTGGGCAACCATTCTTGACTAGATTTGACCTTTTTTATGATCCCCTGGAGTCGCCTGATTTGGAAAAATTGAACAAAATGCAGGAAGATATATATTCATATTCTGACGGCAAAACATCGCTTTTTGACATTGCCGAACGTTTAAATTACAAATGGAATAATTTGATAGAAGAAGCCAGAAAGCTTAAGCAAGCAGGGCTTTTTAGATATAGACGGGATAAACAGTTATGAATATGATTCAGGCTTATCAATACGTTACTGGTCTGGAAGAAAAATATAAGGACGAGATAGCCAAAATCTCACTGTTCGGTTTTAACATATGGACTGTATTTAGGTTAAAGATGCTTTTTGAAATGTGTTCAGATTCAAGAAGCCAAAAACCTGACCGAAATTCATGGCTTTTTGATTTTAAAGCTTTACTTACATATGTTATTAAAGGAAGGGGCAGGATTATATTAAGAGTTAGCACAAAATACGGGGCGGTCGATAACGGTATTCTGCAATCAAATAAAATTAAGGAGATTGTTAGTACATTCGGAAAAGAAAAGGTACTGGTA
>JABMRN010000011.1 GCA_013202515.1 Candidatus Omnitrophota bacterium
GCATTAACCCACGAAGCCAGAAAAAGAATGACCCGCGAGGAATTGGTAGAATTCGCCCTTTTGCGAAGCTCCATAGAGGAAGTGGGCCTGAACAAAAAGAGTCTTTATCAGATGAGGGCGGCGGAATTATATAATAAATACGCTAAACGGTTACGGCTCGGGTATGATGCGGGGACACTTGTTAAATTAAACGCCCTCAAGGAAGAAAATACGGCAAAGTGTCTTGTCTGGACCACTGATCTGGACAGAGAGGGCTTTTCCTTCGCTACAGATATTAAACAGAGAAGAAGAATAATGGGGGTAACAAAAGATACGGACACTATTAGAGATATATTGGTTGTGACGAGCCCGGATATAAAAACGGAACAGCAAATAAACGCTTATCTTAAATCTACAGGGCTCGATGAGGTTATCGGGCGCGAAAACGTCATTGTCCGGCTGAAATATGACGAACGTTATAAAGACAAGATTTTCGTTCGGGGAATTTATGAAGAGATTGCTTCTAAGGGTAGTTTCCGGGGAATGAGTATATCGGAAAAAGACGTTATTATTGCTTCAGACCAGGGAGAGTTTAAGCACGATGAAGAATTTATGCTTATTGAGGTTTTGGGTTATCATACGGCAGCGAACGCCGGACTGTATAAGCAGGCGATAAAGCTTCTTCTTCAGGGAGAACAGGCTCTCATCGAGGGTGTTTTGGAAAAATACAATGCTAAAGGTGCTAAAAACAGATATTACTACCTGCCGCCTGTTAAGATGCCGCAGGATTTTATCAGGGAATTCAATAAATACAGGCTCTATATACAGCAAGCGCTTACAAAAGCCTAAGACACAGATGATCACAGATTGGATGCACAGATATGCCTATTGACGCCGACCGTATTAATAGCATATAATACCCACCATGAAGTGCAAATCAAAACAGATTACTACAATAATATTTGATCTCGGAAATGTGATCATTGATTTTGATCACACGAGGGCCTTCCGCAAGCTGGTTAAATACAGCCCTTTTACCGTAAATGAAATGCGTGCAAGGATTTCCGGGGCACTATTTATAAAGGCCTATGAAAAGGGAAGGATTTCCGATAAGGCATTCTTTGAAAGATTTAAGAATAAGCTGAAGTTAAAAATCTCCCGCGTAAAATTTGAAAAAATATGGAGCAATATATTCTCAAAAAATAAGCAAATGGAAAACCTTGTAAAGAATGTAAAGAAATCAGGATACAGGGTAGCTATTCTTTCAGACACCAACCCGCTTCACGATAGGCGTGAAGTAAGTAAATTCCCCATAAGAGAAATCTCCCACAGGTATTTTACATCATTTGCACTTAAAGCCCGGAAGGCCGAAGGGCCAAAAGTCTTCAAAATTGTACTTAAGAAGCTCAAGGTTAATCCCACGAAGGTCCTTTTCATAGATGATCTACCGAGGAATGTAGTCTTTGCAAGGAAAGCAGGCATAAAAAGTATACTATTTAAGGGCCTGGGACAACTACGAAAAGCCTTTAATAGAGAGGGACTTAAACTTTAATCCAAAAGCATTTGACATAATGGTACTATATGGTATATTATAGAGACGTTTTTTTAAGATAATAGATTTCTATAGTATACTATATATAGGCGTTCCTCACAGTCTGAACACGTGGGAAGGCTGTTTGGGACGGCTTTTAATGTAAGCAGAAAAAATGGAGGTGTGAGATTAAGTATTTTGCAACCGCCACATTGATTATTTTACTAGCGCTATTTTCTTCTGGATGTACCAATAAACTTACCGAAAAATCCTCCAAGCAAATCATAATTTGGCACTGGATGACAGATAGAGAAGAAACCTTTAAGGAACTTACTAAACAATATAAAGAAAAAACAGGTGTTGACGTAAGATTCGAGTTATATGCGCCTACCGCGGCTTATACCGCAAAGATAAGGGCAGCAGCCCAGGCAAGTAAACTCCCTGATGTATATGGGGTGCTCATGCAAATGAGGGATTTTGCCGCTTTCATAAAGGCTGACCACATATATGATTTAACGCCTTATATGGAGGCTGACGAAGGGGCATGGAGGGATGTCTTTTTCAAAAGCGCATTAGAGATGAATTCATTCACTAAGGGTAACCAATACAATGTAAAACCCGGAATCTACGGTGTCCCTATTGATA
>JABMRN010000195.1 GCA_013202515.1 Candidatus Omnitrophota bacterium
CTGAGGCCCTGAAGAACGCAGGGGCGCTGGATATTTATGCAGGGATTACCCATGCTGTTTTATGCGGTCCTGCGATAGAACGTCTTTCCCAGAGCCAGATAAAAAAATTAGTTATTACCGATACGATTTTTTCGGAGGCAGCCAAAAATAGCGATAAGATAGAGGTTGTTTCCGTTGCCCCGCTTCTTGCGGAGGCCATTAAGAGAATTCATAACGAGCAGTCGGTAAGCTCGATGTTTGATTAGAAAGGAAAGGCACGACGATGGAGAAGGTTATATTAAAAGTTGAAAAACGTGAAGAGGTTGGGAAATCCCAGGTTAATAAACTGAGAAAGGAAAGCATGATTCCCGCAGTTTGTTACAAAGACGGAAAAGAGTCCGTGAACTTAAAAATAAATGCAAGGGACTTCGGCGATATTTTACAAACAAAGGCTGGTGAGAACGTATTATTAACGCTTAAGATCGATCAGGTAAAAGCCCTTAACGGTGCTACGGTGATAATAAAGGAAATACAGACCCATCCCTTAAGCGAGAAGATAGTTCACGTTGATTTTAAAGAGATATCTTTAACAGAAAAGATCAAGATAAAAGTTCCCGTTGCTGCTCATGGCGAGGCCCAGGATGTTATAAGTGAAGGAGGCATTATCGAACACGCGATATGGGAACTTGAAATTGAATGTCTGCCTACTCAGATACCGGAGAAGATCGAGGCAGAGGTTTCAGGTATGAAAATTGGCGATACCATTTTCGTCAAGGATTTGCCGATTCCGCCGGGCATCGAGGTACTTAATGATCCCGAATTGGTTGTTTTAACTGCTAAGCCTCCTGCCAAGGAAGAGGTAAAGGGCGAAGTTCCGGAAGAAGGTTTGGAAGAACCCGAAGTAATAGAAAAGGGTAAGAAGAAGGAAGAGGAGGAGGTTGCCGAGGACGAGGCAGCCCCTAAGAAAGAAGCCCCTAAGAAGGAAGAGAAGAAGGGGGAGAAGAAGGCATAGCGTGAAACTCATAGTTGGTCTGGGCAATCCGGGATTTAGATACCGCCGAAGTCGGCACAACGTAGGCTTTATGGCTGTAGAGGCCCTGGCAAGAAAAAACGGTATAAGAATAAAAAAAAAATTATTTAACGCTCTGACGGGAGAAGGCCGGATATTCGGAGAAAAAGTATTATTGCTTCTACCACAGACCTATATGAATCTATCTGGGGAATCGGTAAAGGCTGCAATAGGAACAGTAGGCGGAAGTTCGGATTTGCTCCTTATATATGACGATATAGATCTGCCTCTGGGCAATATTAGGTTCAGGGCCAAGGGATCAAGCGGAGGGCATAAGGGCATTCACTCGGTTATAGATAAGTTAAAAACCGAAGATATGCAGCGCTTACGCATTGGCATAAGGCCGGATAAAAAAGTTTATGATACGACTGATTTTGTGTTGAGGTCCTTTTCTAAGACAGAAAAGGAAATTTTGAATAATATAATTAGAGAGGCAGTTGAAGGTATAGAGGTATGGCTTTCATCCGGCATAGACGAATGCATGGAAAGGTTTAATCGGAAAATCACAGATTAGTCTAAATATCGGTGTATTTGGCTTGAATATGAATATTATATATGTTAATATGGTCGCTGATCATAAGGTAGGTAGTATTAGGCAAATTCGGACTATTAGTGATAAAGAATCTGGAGGTAGAGCAAGGTGAATAATTACGAAGCAATCTTTATAATAAAGAGTGATAAGGAAGAAAATATAGAGAAGGCGATAAATCAGATCACCAAAAACGTCACGGACAACAAGGGCAAGGTTTTAAAAACTGAGAAGTGGGGGAATAAGCGCCTGGCCTACCCCATAAAGAAACACAAAGAGGGCGCATATATAAAGCTTAATTTTTCCTTAGACCCCCTACAAGTTGTAAAACTCGATAAGGCATGTAAGCTAATCAGCGGAATATTAAGGGCGTTAATAATAAAAAAGTAATAAACAGATAAGGATGGAAACATGGGTGCCAGTTTAAATAAAGTATTACTTATCGGAAATCTAACTAGAGATCCGGAGCTGAGGTATGTTCCAAGCGGCACTGCTGTAGCTACTTTTACAGTGGCGATAAACCGCACGTACAAGAGTCAGGCTGGAGAGAAGAAAGAGGAAACAAGCTTTGTGAGGATTGTAACTTGGGGCAGGCGTGCCGAGGTCTGCGGAGAATACCTATCTAAAGGTAGCCCTGTTTTTGTGGAGGGCAGACTTAGAACAAGGACGTGGCAGGCATCAGACGGCCAGAACAGAAACGCGACTGAAGTTATTGCTTCCAGTGTTCAATTTTTAAGTGGGGCAAAGGCAAAACAAAAGGCCCCGGTAGGAGCGGATACGCCTACTGCAGATATTGATTCTATAGATTTGGCGGAAGTCCGCCATGAGGAGTTGGAATCTCAGTCGAATACTAAAAACGATGACAATAGCGAGGTACCATTTTGATGAGGAAATTTAAAGGTAAAGACGATCGGAAGGGGAAGGGCAAAAAACGGCCAAAAAGAATCTTCAGGAAGAAGGTTTGCAGGTTTTGTGTAAACAAAATAGATGTCATAGATTACCTGGATCACCAGGCATTGAGAAAGTTTATAACTGAAAGGGGCAAGATTCTACCTTCGAGGATAACGGGTAACTGCGCTTGGCATCAAAGACGTCTGTCTAGGGCCATTAAGCGTGCAAGGCAGATTGGCCTCTTGCCGTACGTTGCTGATTAGAAACACCGGTTTTCCTGTTAACTAAAAGACATATAGAGGGATAATATAAAATGGAAGTAATATTAATACAAGATGTTGATAAGCTGGGCAAGGAAGGCGATATCGTTAAGGTAAAGGACGGCTACGGCAGAAATTATTTAATTCCGCGCAAGCTGGCAATGACTTCAAATTCACGGGCATTGAAGCTTGTGGAGGCTAAAAAGAAAAAAAGGCAGATAGAAGAGGAGAAGCGTAAGCGCGAATGTGAAGAGCTTTCCAAGAAAATAAGTTCACTTTCATGCACAATAACTGTCGAGGCAGGAGTCGAAGACAAAATTTTCGGAACAGTTACCACCGAGATGATAAAAAATGCATTTCGGCAGGACAAAATAGAAGTAGATAAAAAACAGATTTTGATAGAAGAACCGATAAATAAGCTCGGGGTTTATCAAGTTAAAATAAAGCTGCATCCCGAGGTTATTGCCTCTGCCCGAATTTGGGTTGTAAAGAAATAATATGGCAACGCAGCAAGAACTGATACAGAAGATACCGCCGCAGAATCTGGAGGCCGAAAGCGCAGTTTTGGGTGCGATGCTTCTAGAAAAAGAGGCAATAGGTGTTGCCGTAGAATTAATAGATTCCTTCGCATTTTACAACGAAGCTAACAAAATCATTTTTTCCTGCATTTCAAAGTTATACGACTTAAACAAAGCCGTAGATACTATAACGCTAATAGAAGAGTTGAAAAAAGAGAGCAGACTCGATGAAATTGGCGGCCCTACTTATATAACAGGACTTACCGCGAGTATACCCACAGCTGCAAATATCGAATACTACTTAAAGATAGTAAGAGAAAAGGCCGTTCTCAGAAATCTTATCTCCACTTCAAGTCAGATAATTTCGGAATCTTACGATGCATCAAGTGACGTAGATACATTGCTTGACAAGGCAGAGCGGATGGTTTTTGACATTGCATCCCGTAAAGTCGAGTCCAAGACATTTTCTCTTAAAGATATTATTAAAGACAGTATTGAGACCATAGATAACCTTTATCAGCGTAAGGCCCATGTTACGGGTCTGCCTACGGGGTTCCATGATTTCGATACGATCACAGCGGGACTTCATTCTTCCGATTTTATAGTTGTAGCCGGTAGGCCGTCCATGGGGAAAAGTGCGCTTGTAGGATGTATGGCTGAACACATCGGCGTTGTTGAAAAAAAGCCAATCGCGTTTTTTAGTCTGGAAATGTCAAAAGAACAACTTGTGCAGAGGATGCTGTGTTCACATGCCAAGGTGGATTCTCATAAAGTTCGCACAGGTTTCTTATCGCAGTCTGATTGGCCGAGGCTTGTGAGTGCGGCAGGAAAACTTTCAGAAGCGCCGATATTTATAGATGATACACCCGGGATTTCCGTTCTTGAACTTAAGGCAAAGGCCAGGCGCATGAAGTCCAAGCACAACATTGAACTTATTATTTTAGACTATCTTCAACTTATGAGAGGGCCGCGGGGCGTGGACAACAGGCAGCAGGAGATCTCTGAAATATCCCGCTCCATAAAAGCATTGGCCAGGGAACTGAGCGTTCCGATAATAGCTGTAAGTCAGCTTTCACGGGCAGTGGAACAGCGCTCTGACCGAAGGCCCCAGCTCTCAGACCTAAGAGAATCAGGTGCAATCGAACAGGATGCCGATCTTGTAGTTCTTTTGTTAAGGGAAGAATACTACAACCCCACCGATGAAAACAGGGGTATGGCCGAGGCTATTATCGCTAAACAGCGAAACGGCCCAGTAGGAACAATTAAACTCGCTTTTATAAACGAATTCGCAAGATTTGAAAATCTTGCGAGAAAAGAAGAAATAGAATTTTAATCAGCACATGACTTATGCGACTGGGCGAAGCCTAGGTCATAAGTGCAAATTTCATAAAGGACTAAGCCTATGAAAATAGAAAGAATTTTAAGAGCCACTATTGTTTTCTGCATTATCATTTCATTTTTATCGACGAGCATATGTTTTGCACAGAAGGAAATGGTTATTATTGCTGTACGCGTCAAGGGCAACAAAGCAATAAGCGAGGCAACCATTCTTTCTAAGATAAAAAGTAAAGCTGGACAGAAATTCAACCAGGATATATTGAATGACGACCTTAAGCGCCTGTATGCCCTCGGTTATTTTACCGATGTATCCATGGATGTCGAGGACTACAAAGAAGGTGTGATGATCACGGTCATCGTTGAAGAAAAACCCATCGTGGAGGATGTCGTATTTGAGGGAAATAAAAAGGTCGGTTCAAAAACCCTAAAAAATAAGATGCAGATTAAAGCCGGGGAGATGCTGAACTATTCCAAGCTTTCTCAGGATATAAACGAATTAAAAGACCTTTACAGAAAAAAAGGATTCCAGAATATCGCGATCGATTACCGGATAAAGACAAACAAGGAAGAGAATACTGCAACGATAAAAGTGTTGATCAACGAAAGATTGAGGATGCGTATAAAGAAAGTTACGGTGGGAGGCAATGTGGCCGTGAAAACAGGGGTCATATTGGATATGATGCAAACTAGGCCGGCGTGGCTTCTTAGGAGGGGATATTTTGACGAAGAAATCTTTAATGCGGACCTTGAAAAAATAACCCGGCACTATCAGAATCTAGGTTATCTGGATGCCAAGGTGACGCCCTCTTTCGATTTTGATAAAACAAACAAGCTTATTTATGTCAACCTGCATGTGGAGGAAGGGACCCTTTACAAAACCGGCAACGTTACGATGAGTGGAAAAACAGTTTTCCCACTAGAAGAGGTAGAAAAATTAATTTACATGAAAAAAGGTGATCCTTTCAGCTACAGCGTTCTAAGCAAAGATATGAATGATATAAGGCAATTTTATTTCCTGAAGGGATACATGAACGTAGACATTAAGGCAGACAGGAAAATAGATCCCAGCACAAATACCATAGACCTCCATTACAGGATAAATGCCGGGGACGTTGTATATGTAGGCATGATTGACATAAAGGGTAATACTAAGACAAAAGATGTCGTTATAAGAAGAGAGTTGAGGATATACCCGGGGGAACGTTTTGATGGTGATAAGATCAAAAGATCCAAGGAGCGTCTCTATAATTTGGGATTTTTCGAAGACGTATATTTTGACACCCAAGGGACCAGCGATGAAGATGTCAGAAATCTTACCATAAGTGTTAAAGAAACAAAAACCGGTGAGTTCGCTTTCGGAGGCGGATACAGCTCGGTTGATGAATTTCTTGGTTTTGTGCAGATCACGCAGAAAAATTTTGATTTATTAAACTTTCCTTATTTTACTGGCGATGGACAATTCCTTTCGGTTAGGGCAAATCTAGGTACAATAAGAATGGATTTTGATTTAAGCTGGACAGAACCTTGGATATTTGATTATCCTCTCTCATTTGGATTTGACGCATATCACAGAACTCATGCTAGACAAAGTCAAGTCGGTTACGGTTATCAAGAAACCCGAACCGGCGGTGATTTAAGGCTTGGCAAGGAATTTGGGGAATATCTAGCAAGTGATATTATGTACAAGCTTGAAAACGTTAATATCACTGATTTGCCGGATGATGCTACACAAGACCTTGTGGAGGAAAGAGGCGATAACTGGATTTCTATAGCGACCTTGGGTATTAAATACGACACAAGAGACAATATTTTCTCTCCGAGAAAAGGGTTCCTGACGCAGCTTGTTCTTGAAAATGCCGGAGGTCCGGTCGGTTTTGATAAGGATTTCTGGAAGGCGTTTTTTCTCGTGAGTTACTATTATACTTTCTTTGATAAATTTGTTCTGGAATTAAAGGGAAGAACCGGTGTTGCGGATGCCTATTGGAATACGGATAATGTGCCTATATATGAAAGGTTCTATGCCGGTGGTGCTTACACAATAAGGGGTTATAGGGAAAGAAGAGTTGGCCCTAGAGATCCGGGCTCAAATGCTCCGATAGGCGGCGAGAGTATGGGAGTAGGAAATGCCGAAGTTACATTCCCCATTTATGAAAAGATTATTAAAGGTGCGGTGTTTTACGATATAGGAAGTGTATGGCGAAGGTGGGAGGATTATTTTACTGGCGATTTTAAAAGCGGTGTAGGAGCGGGTGTTCGCGTTAAAACACCGATAGGACCTCTTAAGCTTGATTGCGGTTATCCGTTAAACGATAATCATAATGATGAGAAGAAACTAGAGTGGTATTTTAGCGTGAGTCACGGATTCTAAATGGTTTATATGGAAAGCTTAAAAAAGGAGATGTTATGAAAAAACTTTTATTACTTGTAATTGCAGCGGCTTTTGTATTTAGCCTTTTGGCTAATTCATGGGCCGTAGAAATGAAAATGGGATTTGCGGACAAGCTGCGTATTTTATTTGAGTATAAGAAAGCCAAAGATCTTAATGCAGAGCTTGAAAACGAAAATCAAGTAGCCAAGGAAGAATTTGATATAAAGGCTGAAGAAATAAAAAAGCTCAGAGATGAAATGGAGCTCTTGAGCGAAAGCGCCAGGAGAGAAAAAGAGGTTGAGCTCGAAGCTATGCTTAGAGAGTTGGATGAATTCAGAAGGGCAAAACAGAGAGAGATCGGACGAAAATACGATGAAGGCATAAGGGATATTTCAAAGGAAATTTCAACGATCTGCGAGAATTATGGAAAAAATAAAGGTTATGATGCAATAATAGATACAAGGGCGACGATTTATATTCCACCGTCTCTCGATATTACCGACCAGATTTTGAAAGAGCTGAACAAGTAGCCACATTTTACATAATAGCTCCGGGCTTTGGTCCATGAGCTTTGGGTTAGAGCCCACTGCGCATGGCGCAGAGCCCGTTTATTTAAGGGAGTTGACTATGCAGAAAAAAACGGTAAAGGAAATAGCGCATTTTTTGGAAGGCGATCTCATTGGAGACGGCAGCGTAGAGATTTCAGGGATATGCGATATTAAAGAAGCTAAATCAGGCGACATTACGTTTCTGCTTGACACAAAATTTTTACCGCATTTAAATACGACAAACGCATCATGCGTTGTGGTTCCTGCTAAACTTAATTTAGAAAAGGCAAAATGCCCTCTAATACGTTCTAAGAATCCAGCTTTGGCATTTGTAAAACTAGTGGAATTTATTATGCCGTCGGCAATTCCTCACCCCAAGGGCATATCCAAGAATAGCGAGATAGGTAAAAATGTTTCGCTTGGGGAAGGTGCTGCGGTTGCTCCCTATGTTTTTATAGCCGATGATGCGGCAATAGGAAAGAAAACAGTTCTTTACCCTTTCTCTTACATAGGAAAGGGCACAAAAATCGGAGATAATTGTATAATCTATCCCAATGTCAGCATAAGGGAAAATGTAA
>JABMRN010000196.1 GCA_013202515.1 Candidatus Omnitrophota bacterium
AAAGTTGTTTTTCCGCATCGTCTTGGTCCGTATATAACAATAGCTTTTTGTGGAATAAGATATTTGTATATGCTCTTAAGATAAGCTTGCGGGATATACATAATATACCTCTACTTATTCAAATTTAGTCAGTTAACTGACTAAATTATACACTATTTATACAATATTGTCAAGAAATCCCCTAAAAAAATAGCCAGTGCTTTCGCACCGGCTCACATCATCCTTCGTCCCTCTTCCCTCGTCCTTTCGTCCCTCGGAACCTCCGATTACCGCAAATTTGCCACTCCCGGCCGCCCGCGCTTGGCAGACGGGCGAACCGGAAATAGCTCCCTGCATAAACGTTATGCAGGGAATTAAGAGAGTGGTAATCCATCCTCCCTTATTTTGAGTCCTGAGTCTTGGGTTATGAGCTATGAGCCTCAAGACCCATAACCCACAACAGATAACCCACAGCCCATTATGCTTTTGTCAAGACTTCTTCAACGTACTCAAGATACCTTCTGAATTCGTCAGAGTAATCCTTCGGCGCTACCGGTGGTAAGTAGCGATAGCAATTATCGCCGAGCCTCATAAATCTCTTCTGTTCAAGCCCTTCTTTAACCGCTTCATCACCTCTTGCGAGCAGTTCCATGACCCACCTATACAATCCTGCGTTGTATTCAGCCTTTTCGCTAAGCTCAACGAGCATGAAGGCCCTGTCTCTGGCAAACTCGCCTCTTTCTCCAGCAAATACTACATCTTCGACAGAGGCACCTATCTCATCAGCTATGCTCCTCATGACAAGGTCTTTCTCTCCGCTTCTTAGGATTACATTGCTTCTATCTATTGCTCCATCAAGGCCTGTGATTTTCAGATATCTATCTTTATCAGCTTCTGTTTTTACTCTTTCATCAGTTATAATCAGGATATCTTTAACCGGATCAGTAGCCTTTGTTACGTTCATGCGTCTTCGTCTTTCTTTAATATCCACTGCGAGCGGAAGGCCCTTATGTTCTACTCCGGTTGTCCATACAACGTATTTCGTCTTATTTTCGTCTTTCAATGCCTTAAGTTTCTTGATCGTCTCGTTGTTATATACAACATTTAATGCTCTGCCATGCCTTTGGTATACCTGCATTGTCTTCAATTCATAGAGAGTCCTGTCGCCTAAAACCGCTGTTATGGGCTTGTATACTGCAGCATGCTTCTTTGCATACACTCTTAGTTCTTCTCTGCTCATGCTTTTCATATCTTCTGAAACAAGTGAGAAAAGTTCAGCATTGGTTCTGTCTATAAACGTGCTTAGAATCTCCTTTGATAATTCATGATCCAAATCAGTATCTAATAACGCTGCAGCAACTATGCCTCTTTCTCTAGCCTCAGCTTCCAGCAATTGCATATTGGCTTCTTCTGTATCGCCTTCAAGAAATACTATCTCTATATCCTCATATCCTACTGAGCTTACTAACGCCTCAGCCTTTGCCCTGCCTTCAGCGTCTAGGCCTTTTTCCGGTATTCCTATGATGATACTCTGTGTTTTTGTTCTTTTCACAGCATACTCTGAAGCTATATGTCTAACTTCATTAGGGATCTCGACTTTTACTATAAACTGCGGATAATATCTTTCCAGCCTGTCCACCTCACCTAGCATAATCTCTAGATAATAAGACCTTTCTTCAGCGTTAAGAACTGAGGCATATGGAATAAATGCCGCGTAACTTACACGATTAATACTCCATTTGCTATTGCTTTCTTCGGCCATAATCTTATCAAAAGTAGCGATGGCTCGTTTTTGTAAGGCAGGGTGCTGCATAATAATCATGCTGTGTAAATTTTGAGGCGTATAACCATTCTTTTCAAGCATGAGTATTGTGTTCCTGATATTTTTTTCTGTATTTGTAGATGTGCTTTCCAATATAATATCTTCTGAAGGAACACCGTTTATAAGCAGGATCTTTCTGAATATTTTTGCTTCGGCTAACTCTGCTACATATATATTCATGTATCTATTATCTTTCTTAAGATTTTCTCTTAATCGCTCGGTCTCATGCCCCACTCCGCCTGTTGCAATTATTTTTCCGACTAACCCTTTCTTGTATATATCAGCTGCTTCTTCTACAATCTTGATCTCGCTACAACCCATGAGCATTAGAACATCTGCCTTCTCTGAACCGATCTTTTCTCTTAAGGATTCTTTCGTCACCTCATCAACATCTCTCTGGGCCAAGAACTCGGCCATTGTATCTACATAATCTTCAATCGGATTGAATAATCCTAATACAGGCAGCGTATACCCAACAAATTCACTTGAGAGAATTGTGTTTGTATATAGGTGTGTTCGTTCATGGAGTAGGATAAACCATGCTATTATGGGGTGATTATCTTTGAACTGGTCAAATTCGGGTGCGGTCTTAATATATTTTGTTCCATCTTCTCGGGTAATGGTTTCAGCAATAGGACCGGCTCTTTTGCCTAATGCTCTTGCTATATATCTCCTTGTAATTAAGCTTGTAAGAGATATCACCAATGAGTATCCTGCAATAAGTCCAAGAACTATAGCCACTATTGTAATATCGTGTGCAGCATAGGTAAGGCCACCGAATGCGATCGTAGCTATCCCCGTGCCGATTGCTGTACGCTTTAAACCGGTAATATCGATGGGGTGTTTTTTATCGGTTTCGATGATTTCTATTAATGCATTTACTGCATTCTCTGCATTTATACCATCAGCGATTACTTCAACTTCATCACCTTGTCCTGCAGCCAAAGTCAACAAATCACTCACATCTTTTGCGTTGGCATATTTTATACCTTTTTGCAAAAATATATTTGTATCAGCAAAAGTACTTGCTTTATCAGCAATGAGATTTGCATTTGCAACGTGTAGGCCTAATGGATCTGCTATGGTTGTTGACCTTCTAACGGTATTTTTACTAAACTGCGGAGCTTGAGGTGCCGACTCCGATTCCTTGGATGTTGCTTCTATTTCTAAGCCCATAACACTAGCAAAAAAATCATATAGAGTAGGCTCTGCGGGCAATGTTATACCATAATGCTTTTCAATTGCCTGTCTTGCTTGGTCAAGTAGATGAAGTCTTTTGTGGGGGTTAACTGCAACAGCAAGCATCTTTAAAATCTCAACCATTTCCTCTACGCGAGATTCCTCCAATTCTCCTCCAGGAGGATCAAGACGAACATAACCTTTGGGTGAATGAACGAACCCATCCATTGTGCCCCTGAAATGGTTCAATGATGATAGAAATTCAACTGTTTCATCCCTTACAAAATCACCTTCCACTTCTTCTATCGTCTCTGGTATAGTATAGCTTGTATCCATATGCTCTTGTGCTCCATGAGAATATCCTGCATAAACTATTGTATCAATTGTATATAATTTAAGTTTAGTAGGCGAAATTTTAATATCAATATGACGATTATCGATCCTGATGATAAATGTCATTACATCTCCGACTCTTGAAACGTAATATCCCGGATATTCTGGATATTTCCATGTATATCTGTCCGTTATAGAATTTAATATTCTCAATATATCTTCCTCTGCCATCATTCTGTCGCCACCATTGATTCTTTCTATTGCCTGAGCTACAACTATAGCTATGTTAACATCATATGGTTCATGATATCCGAAAGCTACTAATAGATCCGAAATGGCTTCTTTTGCTGCGGGACCTATAGCTCCTACTGCCTTACATGCGCTAATTTTTTTGATCTTGTCGTACTTTCTCACACCATCCATCAAGACTGGGAGGGCTTCTTCTGCAGCCGGACCTATTATGCTTAAAGCAGTACATATTCCTACATATTCATAAAGCTGCTCTTCGCTTATATAGCCTCTTTTATTTACACATTGTTTTAATAAACGAATTAATTTAGGCATAACAGTTTTCCTATTTTTTATAAAATAATTACGAGTTCTAGTACCAACACCTTCGGGGTGCTCCACGCATTTATTCAAATGCCGATAAAATGGAAAGCAAATACGCTTATAATCTTTGAGTTCGAGTGACGCCAAAAGAAGCATTAAAATCGCGAGTAACATAACGCTGAATAATATGGCAACTATACGTGTTTCCGGTGAGCATCCTGTTAGAGATAATGACACAGTTGCTAATGCTAGTATAGAAATAAATCTACCTCTGACTAATCTTGTTAGCTTTTGTAAGAACCCTATTTGCGCTACCTTCATTGCCTCATCATCAAGCTCGATAACCGGTGCCTCTATCCTGAGTGCATCGTCTGGCTCTGCATCTTCCAATTCCGATGCTGTCGGTTCTGCCACTTCTTCAACAGGTACTGGTACTTCAGCAGGTGCTTCAGCCAGTTCAACGGTTTCTGGTGCAGCTTCTTCAACAACTGGTTCTACTTCTTCAGCTGGTTCTTCAGTAAGTACTGGTGCTTCTGCTGATATTTCGTCCGGACCTTCTATTGGTTCACCATCCATTCTCTCCGGCTCACTAACTACTCCTGAAACGTCACTAAATAGAGGGAGCAACCATCCAGATCCCGCAAAAATCGTTGTTTTTCGTTCATCCATAAGCCTGAATGCTTCTCTATATCTTATATTTGCATCACTATAATCCCAATGATCAACGTATGTTTTTACATCATTTATAAGAACAGTAACCAGCGTCACTATGTTCGCGCTAAGGGTACTTTTTTTATTATTAAATGTTCTTACTAAATACTTATATTTATATCTCCACACAAAAGCTGAGCTAACACCGACAATTTTTCCGTATCCGATGATGAACCCTATTAATAATGCAGGCCATTTAATTATGGTTATTAAATCTGATAGTGTCACTGTCATAAGCTCTCCGAACCAGTTGAACGTAACCGAAGAACTCATAGGTACCATTACAAACCAGACGAATATAAGTGAGGCGACCACGAAATTACGCATTAAGTCAGAAGTAAACCTGCCCCATCCCTGCGCAATTATACTAGAATACTTCAATACCAACTTACCTGTTGTCCATAGCAATATGGGTAAGGCAATGAATGCTGCCCCGAGCATCAAAGTGTATGTAGACGTCATAAGATCCACGCCGTATCCCGATAAATACCAGTACGCCATACCGCTGAATACCCAGCCTAAAATCTTCGGAAGCATTAAGCTTATATATCCAAGGAATTTGTTTCGTAGCCAGTCTTTGCTAATAAAACTGGATCCGACTTTTCTATTTGTTGCAAATGCAGATACTGCGGCACCAATATCGACCATAAGCGTTGTGAAAAGCATTATCAGGTTAAGCGTGGTAAGGTCGCGTATAATCATCAGGTTTAATAAAGTAAGCACAACGCCTACTATAACAGCGGTCCTTACAGTAAAGAAGTTTGCCTGCATATCCTTTGTAAAAGGCTTTTTAATCATTTCCCATATGCTTGTTTCTCCTTTGTCTTCTCCGGATATTACAAACTCCAACGTCTGTCTTACAAACTGCCCTGTTACGTGGACAATCTGAAGCATTGCAAGTCCGATCATATCCCTGAACCTTGTGGTAAGCCATCTGCTTGTTCCTACAGCAAATCCGCTGATTATAAAAGCAATTACCGCAAGCGGAAGAGCAAGATTAAATGCAGTATTCGCATCAAGGCCTGTCCAGGATAGGACAATGGAGGCAACTATCATTCCTGGGATATATCCCGCAATATAGTTAAAGCCAGCGCCTTTTTGGTAGGCTATACCGCCGTGCGCCGTAAGAATCTGGTTAAGTATAATTCCTATAAGCCAAAAAGCAAGATTAATTCCTATAAACGGCATGAGGTTATATCTTACAAGAAGCGCCATTAATGCGATATTAAACAACGCGAACGGCGCAGATAAGAAAAATCTTCCTGCTCCCCTTCGAACTTCTTTTAAAAATACGGAAAATGGTCCGTAATCGTGGATTCTTTGCATAATAAGGTCTTTTGCTTTCTGTAAAAATCCACCAGACCATCTTATGAATGCGCCCCACCAGTATCTTTGGCTTTCTGTTTCACGAAGTTTGTGAGCTTTGGATTTTGATTGCAAGAATCTTGGTATTACGCCGAATCCTATCTGAGCTCTTGCAGCTTGCTGAACTGCCCAAATATCTTCTGATATACCGACTGCATGAGCAATGAATACCATCATTCCATATAATAATCTGAATATCGTCTTGCTGAATCCCGCAAATATAGCAGCAGGAATCGCAACAGGTAAACCAAAATCTGTAAATGCTATAATAGCAAAAAATGTAAATGTCCCTAATATCACTTCCTGCACCCAGTTTCGTTTGAGCGATAGGAAAATAGTTCTCGAAGTAAGAGGTGCAACTGGTGTTTTCGGGTCGCCGAAGGCGTGCAAGATTTCCCCAAAAAGCACTCTTTGGATATTGAACCATCCTGTTCCTATTGACTCGCCGAGTTTTCCACCTATTGCCATTGTCCCTCTTACAGCTGAACCGTGACCTGATTCAATCATCTTAGAGAACTCGGCAACCAATGCGTTCGGGTTCCTATAAGCAATATCTCTATCCGGAACAATGTTCGTTATGCGCGGGTCTCTTCTCACTCTCATAATATCATCTGTTAAAAGCTCAAGATCCCCCGTATGTGCATCTCTATCTAAAATAAGCATATTTCTTATGTGGAGGGTTTCCTTGGGCCACATATCCATCGATGACATAAGCGCTGATTTAAATCCAAATGGCGTCCAGCAATGACCAACATATGCTGTGCCGTGATTCCTTGGGTCTTCTCTCTCTGCTTCACTTAATCGTCTATTTCCATTCAATACATATTCTAAGTACTGAGCCAGTATGTCTCTTTGAGGCATATCTCCATCTGCCGTTATTTTCTTGCTGGGTCTCGGATCTTTAGGATTAGTCGGATCACTCGGAGTCCACTCGTGATCCGGATTGTTATCTGTGTACTTATTACTAATTAAAAAGAAAGCAATTTTCTTTCCTATTTTACGTTTTGTAAAGGCTCTTGCCATGCCGACAAGGTTAATACCTGTTATCTGCGATTTTCCTTTCCCGGATTGAGCTGTAAACAGCCATTGACGTAATATATAGGCCTTTTCAATATCTTCTCTATCTTCGGGCATGACTACAAAAACAAACGGTAAAGAAGGGCTAAGGTCAAGCTGTGGCAAATCCCACAGTGTTTTTTCTTGCGCTTCCTCATATTCATGAAGAATATCAAGCAGTCTTGATATTTCCTCTTCTTCTTCTTTCAGTGCAAGCCCTTGAAGGTTAAGTTGTTTACGTATCAAATCAATGCCTTGGGCAGTTTTACTCCTTAAATCCTTCCAATTATTCATGTAGAAAGCCGTTGCTTTCTGGGCCCCTCCCCTAAATACAAGTGACCCTAATCCATCTCTACCGGCAAATGTAACCGCTGTTTTTCCCTCTCCGCGTCCGTCGCCAAATATTATCTTGCCAAGGAACGTATTATAAATATTCTCGGTAACCCAATCTGATCTTATCCATATCATGCGAAGCATTTTACCTATTTTAACTAACACTCCGAGCATTACAGGTAGTAATAAAATTACAGGCGGCGCACCGCATAGTATTCCGCCAGAAGCCACTAGCATACCTATCTGCCACGGGAAGGTAACTACTGCGGATGAAAGCGCTGTCATCATCATCCAGAGTCCTACTCTGAAGTTATATAATACATTTATAAATACTATTCCGGCCACAACAACGCGCCAGACGTCACCATCGATACCATATATAGCCGTAAACCAGTCCGCTACATTTATTCCCATGAATATACTTCCGGCAATAAATGCAGAATAGAGAATAGTGTATGCGGCAAAAGCCATAATTCCGCCGTAATGCGCAGGCGGCCTGAAATGATAAACCAGCGTTTTCCAGAGAATGGATTGACGATTAAAGAGTGTGCTGAAAGCTTCAATAGATAGCGTACCTATTATTATTGTTTTAATAAGAAATGCTATAAGGTTTGTTGTGCCGAATGAGGCCAGAGCGTAAATAATTATACCTATTAACGTAATTCTGGTTACTCTGGACAATAAGTTTAGAGCATTGGGAGGGAAGTATTTCCACAACCTACCCCTGTCGCCTCTTAGTAAATATTTTACAGCAAATGCAAGGGCGGTTAGGGTAATGGCAGCTATCCCAAGGTACATACCCAAATCAATCAGAGAAGCACTCTGTATAGTAAATCCCATTATGTGCGCTAACAAATCATCCTTAAACGCAGGTAAGATACCCATACCTATGCTGTTGCTTCTGTAAAGTATGGTGCCAAAAAGAACCAGTAAGAATTGAGGAAGCAAGTATGTAATTTCAATCAAATGAGGCTGCATAGGTTTATCTATGCCTTCTTTTTTCTTAAATGCCCTAAATTTTCTCTCAAAAGTCTCAATCTGTTCAGAATCTATGTCAAGGAAACGTTCCATATGGTCTTTTACTTCTTCCATTGTTGACTCACGGCCTTTAGGTTCTTGCGGTGCTTTTTTTCCACGTTTTACTTCTTCGTCTTCTTGAGTATAATAACCAACTTCACTTGGACTATTCACAAAGAATCTGTTTATGATATAAACATCAAAATTTCCCATACCGAACTCTGTCTCTCGTGTTCTAAGCCCCATTTCTCTCAGAAGCTGCTCCATTCGCTTGCTAGCTCGTTTCTTTCTTTCCTCACCCTCTGGGCCAAGATTATCGGCGCTTACATATTGAGTGAGTGCATCTCTTATCAAATCTCTATACTCGCCTGTATAGTAATAGAGCCTATGCCAAATATGGTTACTATCTTCGGTAAGTCTGCCATCGCGGAAATCATCGCTATAACCATCCTTAATTATTTTTCTCATCCAGATGCTGACCATGCCGGAGAATTCATCAAGGCCATTCAACCATTCATCGTCTGCGCCAAGAGCAGTCCCTTCTCTTCTTCTCCATTCAATGGTAAGCAGGTACAGTATTCTCAAGTTTTCCATGAAGTTGGCCTCTATCGGACCATCTGATGTTCTTGTGTGCGTAAGATGATCATCGTATGTCAAAATATTCTTTGCCCATCTCTCAAGACTTTTTTCTTCTGTCTCCTCATCGTAAATCCTATAGGCTTTGAATAAGTTTTTAAGTCGTGGGCTGCTTTGTACTTTTGTCAGGAACCACTCACTATTTATAATCCTTCTCCAGTAATACCCTGTCCAGCTCCAAACAGCTCTCATGCCATGCCATAGGAGCGCCCATAATAAAATTGCTACCAGGAATCCAACAGATATTGAGACAAACAATTCCGTGCTAGTTGCAGGGTGCAACAGTTCGACAGGCAATCCACTTAACCATTCAATAGCTCTCTCTGCAAGAGAAGCACTCGCTCCTTTTACCAAGACAGTTTGTTCGGAAATGTTCTGTACTGTCCCCACATCTATTCCGGTTACAACCTCTTTAAGCTCTCCAAAGGAAGAACTGATTCCTGAGCTTATATATTTAGCAATAGCAATGAAAGCCTTGTAGTAATCGACCGCTCTTGTTGCAATAAGACCTATCGTCGATATTAAAGCAACAAAAGTAGCAACAACTGCTGTTGCTTTTATTTTCTTATTGGCTAAAATTCCTATAAATGGAACTGTATAAGCACCGAATTCCCCAAGGCCCACCTCATGAGCCTTTTCGTGCCAAACTATAATTCTCTTAACTAAAGGCACCTTAGGCAGGTTATCTAATACTTTTCTGTAGCTTTCCGGAGCTTCTCCGTCAGGGGCGTAGGCTGTATCTGTAGGATCTGTGGGATTATAATATAAATATTCTATCTTCTTATCTTTTGTATTATAGCGGGTGATCTCTCTTTCTATTCCGTCAGGTCCTCTAATATTGACATTGGATTTTACAAAAGCTCGTTTAATAAAAAAGGCTAGTATGATTTGCCATATTGCATAAACCAAAGATAAAGTCACGCCAGCCATAAATATTCCTTCGTAAGGTAATATCTTTGCTAAAACTGCACCGAGAGCAATAGCCACACCTACGCTTGCTACTGTATTTGCCAATATGCCTACCGGCTTTACTTCCCTGTAAATATCCAATTTCAATTTTTGCGCAACCGCGGTACCATAAGGGATATTTAGTACTAGTATTTTTAGAATTTTCCGTAAAATCGGTATTAGAAGCTTCGAAATTCCTACTAATAAACCGGCCAATAGCCAGACAGGTCCAAAGCTCGCAGAACCCTCTATGATCATTCCTCCGATCGTAAACGCCACTGTTGCCAAAAGACTCATGCCCGCTAAAATATACAGAAATTTTGTTTCGATTTTCTGTATTTTTTCTGGCGGTCGTCTAGTTCGTGTTTTTGCCCTGGCTAATTCCGTTAATCTTCTCTTTGAGCGTTTAAGAAGCGAATAAAGCATCAAGAGTCCCAAAAATGCTGCAAAATACATAGCCTGAGTAAAATTTGTTATCGCAAATACTGAGGCACTCTGCACTGCGACCTCCGCTACGCTTCCAGCCTTCTCTTTCTCTTCGGTAACTGGCTTTTCTTTTCTTGCCTTATTAGGATTATAGCCTAACGCGGAATACAGCTCGTCAGCGCTAAATGCAATATACCCCGTATAGCCTGTGTGAGAAGGCGTGCTCCAACCCTTGCCTGTTTCAATGTTCCTTCCTACGAGCTGACCGTCTATGATAGCGACAGCAGGCGTAATGGCTTTAAGGTCGCGATAAAACTCTAATTCTTCAAATTCTTCTTCTGTAAGGTCTTTGTATTTCAAAGGATCTTTTTCTTTTATGCCTTCAAATCCCAGATCTCTTAATGCATCGAATGTTTCCCAGTTAACAAAACCGGCTCTTTTTACATTCTCAACGTTCTTAAGCTGGTTTAAAGCATACTTATTTAATGTATCTAGGCTTCTGCTATAAAACTCTAATCTGTCTTTATACATTATAGAAGTATCTTTATGAATACGCGCATTCTCCTGATCTTTCTTCCCTTCATATTCATCTGCAAGAGCTGAATGCGTATCTATAAGCTCTCTCGTCATTACAATAAGCCTTGCAAGGGCCCCTATGAATATAGCATCCCCTTCCGGCCTTCCTATAGGTCCGGCGATGTCCGGGCCGGCAACCATACCTACGCCTGGTATATCAAGCCCTACTACAAAATACGCCTCTATAAGATCGTAAAGCTTATCTTTAGCTTCCGAACCTAACACATTTTCATAACCTTCTATGCCTTCTATATCCATTATAGAAGCAAAGGCATTGAATGAGAGATTGCTATCCGGTATATACTTCTCACCTCTTAACTTCCACAATCCTCTATACACGAAACCATCTTCTGCATTAATTAATTTTTCTGCTATAAAGCCTATCAAATCCTGTCGTGCTTCGGTATATGTTGTCTTTTGTTTTTCGTCCAGTTTTTCCTCTATCTTAGGATGCAATAACAACGTACACATACTCGCAATTAATGCCTGATCTTCTGTGTATATAACTTTTGCTTTGGGATTTGCAAAATATCCTTCCGAATCCGGGTCTTCGAACTCAACCAGCAAATCGTCTGCGATCCTGATAATATCATCGATATGATCATAGTTTCCGCTTGATAAGTAGTAATTAAGGCTGTTTATTACAAACGAGGCATTCCCCCTTAAGGAAACCTGCATAACATCCAGCAGCGTAGGATCACCGCTCTGCATGTCGTAATTGTCAAAGAGAAGTGATGTATCCTTATATTTAATCCGCCTATTTAATATGGACTCTATCAGTTCTCCGGCAGCATCTAAATCAAGAGCAGCTAACAATCTGCTATTTTCATAAATATTTTCTGAATATAATCCCTGCGCTCCGCTTCTGTGCTGTTCGATGTTGGCTTTACGGAACCTTTCGATAGCTTCATCTTTTACTATATCTCTTGCAAATTCATACCTGTTGTATTTAGGTATATCGATATCCAGCGTTCTTCCATTTAAGGTGGGATAATCAAGTCTTGTGTCGCTCAAAATCCTTATCATGTCTTCTGGGGTAATTTCGGGCAGAATGAGCTCTTCATCTTCGGCCGTAAGCTCGCCGCGCATTCTTCTTGTTATCAGGTTAAATATGTTGTTGTAGATCCTGTTGTATGTCTCGCCTTTTCCGGCTAGATCCGGTATAAATACAAATTCTCCTATCTTCTGCCACTTAGGCATATCCATATCAATGCTATCGATATCATATCCGCTTTCTGTGTAGTATCCCACTATAGGCTTTGATTCAAATACATATACCTTTCCGCCTTCAAGTTTTGCAGCATATAAAGACGGGTCTGCGCCTGTAAAACCGTCCAAGGCTATAATCGGCATTTTTCCGGTTTCGTCCGTGTAAACTCTGGATATGTATTCTCTATAAATTCCGTTTTCATCGGGGAATTCCACCTTTATTCTATCGAAATATCTTGAATACTCCGGACGGAATGCCTTATATGTCCTTCCATTTATTTGTTTATCAACGTCAGGTATGTGCGAAGTAACTACTATCTCACCTCTTGCACCAATCTTAACTTCCTTGCCGAGATAATCCTTGTCTTTTTCGAGATCGCCCTGGCTTCGCACTTTTCCCAATCTATAAACATCGCTGACCTTAAACGTTCCGTCTGTTTCTCCGACCGGCTCACATATTAATGATATATCTGCTATATTCGTTATATCTAAGCCCAACCTGAGCAGTTCTTTCACGGTTACTACTTTAAGCAACTCATCACCTATATAATCAGTGGCAAATACAACCGCAGATATCCTGACAGGATTTTCTTCGGTAGGATAGTACATATTGTTGCCAACGACCGGGGTCCAGAATCTATCAATAATAGTCGAGTTACCGCTGGTATCGGTTACCTTTAATTTATATTTCATATCGCCGTTCGTAACACTTGAATCATCGAGATAGAAATATAAAAATTCGGTAGCGGTTAAATTCCTATTTGTACCTGCCGGTAGGCTACTAATCCCTTCCATACCAAATGTTAAATCGACCTCGACTCTTGCAGTAGGAATATCATCTCCGTATAAAATATATCTGTCTCTATCAAGCGTGTAGCTGACATTTTCAACATCATCTGGAACATTAACTATATCTACAACAGCGATACCGCGATTATTTACCCACTGCGTTCCCGGATATATAATATTTTTTCCTTCCGCGTCAAAGTATTTATTGTCGCGCATTATATAATATTCCTGAGCCCTGTCAGGAAAATATGGATTTGCCATTTCTCTCATTTGAGATACTGTTCCCTTGGACTGGGGAACGGGAGCTTTGCTTCTATCTACGCCTAATTTATTATTTTCTCCTACCATGGTCTTATAAATTCCGATATCGTTCCCCTCTGAAGTGTCTTCAAGACCCCATTCATCAAAACGAATAATTGCCTGCGAATTTACATTTTCTATATACCTTCTATTACCTCTGTTCTTGTATTTATTATCTCTTTTGAAACTATGCACATGACCGAGAGGCGCTCTCTTGTAAAGTTTTTCCATCGTTGTTACTAAGCCATCATATGCTATATCCAATGTGTATGATTCGCTTGTCATAAATGCGCGATTAAACATAATTGCACCATCAGCACCCTCCGCCTCTTCGAGCCTCCAAGACATGGATACATCTGCTATGTCAAACTTACCTTTTCCTTCTTCATAGTACTCGGATATACTTTCGGACATACGAATGATGATGCCTCTTTCAAGATCAATATAAGCGCTAAAAAGACCTATAGGTAATCCATCGTTATTCTTGCGGACTATGGCGATTAATCCATTTCTATAATTTTTCTGTAAGTAAGTAACATTGCCTTTTTCATCTATTTCAGTAAGCTCGGATGTGCTTTCCAATTCGGCTTCACCATCAATCAAAAACAAAGTTACCGTCTCGTCCGGTATATCGTACTCGCCGTGTATATCTTCGGTTTCGCCGTATTCGTAGATAAGATTTTCCTGGACTGAAGGATCGAATTTCATAGCAGGAACTTGTGAAAACTCTCCAATAGTAGACCAGTAGTCTTCTGGATTATTCTTACCTTGAAGTGCATCTTTTAAAGGCAGGAGATAACCGTCCTGGTCCTCATAGGTAACCTGAGTCGCCTGCAGAAGACCGTTAGGATCTTTTATTTCAAACCAGGTTTCGACCGTCTTTAGGATGACA
>JABMRN010000197.1 GCA_013202515.1 Candidatus Omnitrophota bacterium
GAATTGGAAAAGAATAAAATGCCGTATTTTTCCTTTATCGTCGTTAGCGATACCTCAAGCGGCCTTTTTTTAAATGAGGCTGCTACGCTCAAGATTATTAGAACAATGAACCGCGAAGATAGGTTTCGTAAAATACCGATTGATTTTGTAATTAACGTGGGGGACGTAACTTTTAGAGGCAGAGAATCTCATTACAAAAATTATAGAAAGATGATGAGCAGGCTAAAATTCCCAGTTATCACGGCAATCGGCAATCATGATGATGATATTGATAACGGAAAAGAAGGGGAGAGGCTTTTTACAAATTATTGCGGTGATCGGGAATTCACCTTTGTCGATAGAAATTCCTTCTTTATAGTCTTGGATAATAGAGACGGGAGTTTCAGCGAACATCAGTTTGAATGGTTTGAAGAAAAGCTCAAAAGCGCCCAGTCTTATGAGCACACCTTTGTATTTCTTCATAAACCGCCTTTTAATCCAGTCCAGCAGTCATGGTATAGAATAGAAACATGTCCCTGGAGCCACAGATTCATGAAATTGTGCGAAAAATACAGGGTAGATATTGTTTTTTCGGGCCATGAATACAGTCAGGTTTCGGAAGAATTCGGCGGCGTTAAATATGTAATCAGTGGCGGAGGAGGAACGCTTCTAACTGCCCCATCATGGGAAAGAAGCTTTCTTAATTACATATCAGTAAAGGTTAACCACGATTACGTAGGTTACGAGGTTAGAAGGGTAATGCCGCCTGTTTGGGAGTTCTTTACCTATTACATGTGGAAAGACCTCATTTTCTTCGTAAGAGATCTTCTATCATAGCCCTCGAGCTAACGTAAAGCCATATACCTTCTTTGCACCGCCCTCAAGCAATACGCGCGCACATTCGTTTAAGGTCGCACCCGTCGTCAATATATCATCTATAAGAAGTATATTTTTCCCCCGCAAGACATTCCTATTTAACGTGAAAGATCCCTTTATGTTTTCGTGTCTTTGCTTTTTGTTAAGCCGATTCTGTGCTATTGTATGTCTTGTTTTTCTTATCATCTCACAGGAGTCTATTTTATACCGCTTATGAATTATGTTCGCAAGAACCTCTGATTGGTTAAAAGTGCGCTCTTTCAATTTTGAAGGGTAAAGAGGAATTGGACATAAAATGTCCACGTATTCTATAATTTGGTTCTGTTCAAAGAATTCATAGAGATGATCTTTTAGGATATTTATTAGATAAGGTTTATGTTTGTATTTTAGATGATAGATATACTGTTTCAATACGTCTCTATAGATACCCCATGACCACACCTGCTCTATGTGGAAGTTTTGGCTGAGGCATTCCCAACAGAGATCTCTTTTGTTAGAGAGATGCCGCGAGCATTTCCGGCAAAAAGGAGGCATGTTAATTCTGATTTTTTTTAGGCAGGAGCTGCATATATATTTTTCCTCGATTTTCAGCTTTATGCAGCATATTTCGCAGAAAGGGGGATATATAATATTGATAATAGGTGCTATAAGATTCATTTAAAGCCCTCTATTATATAGAACGTAGAATTTGTCAATTTTCTTGCATAAAATATTATAAAAATCTTAATAGAATATACTTGCATTAAGAGCTTCCCTATGTTATATTCCACTTGATATGTTGCACAATAAGAAGATTATTGTGGTGATGCCGGCATATAATGCCGAAAAAACCCTCGAAAGAACTTACCGGGAAATACCAACCGATATTGTCGATGAAGTCCTTGTTGTGGATGACCACAGCAGAGACAATACTGTCCAAATAGCGAAAAAATTAGGACTTCCCGTATATGTGCATGAAGTAAACATGGGATACGGTGCAAATCAGAAGACGTGTTACAGCCAGGCCCTCAAAAGAGGGGCCGATATAGTTGTAATGCTCCACCCGGATTATCAGTACCCACCGAAGCTGATTACAGCCATGGCAGGCCTTATAGCAAGCGGGATATTCGACATAGTGCTTGGTTCCCGCATATTGGGCGGTATGGCGCTTAAAGGAGGCATGCCTTTCTATAAATATATAGCAAACAGAATCCTTACCTCCATTGATAACGTGTTATTGGGGGCCAAACTCTCAGAGTACCATACGGGTTATCGAGCATTTGCCAAGGAGGTGCTTTTGAATCTGCCGATTCTTGAGGATTCTGATGATTTTGTTTTTGATAATGAAATCCTAACGCAGGCCCATTATTTTGGATATAGAATAGGCGAGATTACGGCCCCATCGAAATATTTTAAAGAGGCATCCTCGATTAATTTCAGGAGAAGCGTTGTTTATGGCCTTTCGGTTCTAGCGACAGGATTTAAATTTGTTTTGCAGAAAATGAAAATATTTAGATTCCCTATATTTAATCCAGATGGCAAAAAGATTATCCCGTGAATTAAATATTCTGACTACATTGAAAAAAGAATATCCTAAGACAAAAACTGCATTGAAATTTAAATCTCCCATCCAGATTCTTGTTTCTACAATTTTATCTGCCCAGTGTACCGATAAAAGGGTTAATATGGTCACCGAGACATTATTTAAAAAGTACAAGAACGCTCCGGATTTCGCTGGGGCCTCTTTAAAAACCTTTGAAAGAGAAATAAAATCCACGGGTTTCTACAGAAATAAAGCCAAGAATATAATAAAGAGCGCAAAAATAGTTGTAAGGGATTTTAAGGGAAAAGTTCCCCATTCCATGAAAGACCTTCTTATTCTTCCGGGGGTAGCTAGAAAGACTGCTAATATCGTTTTATATAACGGTTACGGCATTACCGAGGGTATAGCCGTAGATACGCACGTTAGGCGTCTTTCACAGAGGCTGGGCCTTAGTGAATCGAGTGATCCGGTAAGGATAGAGCGGGATCTTATGGAGATTTTCCCGAGGAAAGATTGGGGAATAGTAAATAATTTGCTGATAAGGCATGGTAGGCACCTTTGTACAGCACATAATCCTAAATGCCGTGAGTGTTTCTTAAAAAGAGCTTGTCCTTCTTTTGGAAAAATAATTGCATGAGAAAACTAACCCAACAAATAGCCCGTATTATACTCATAGTGTTATTGCTTTATCTTTTCTTGGTTAGTATTTCTCTCATGAGTCATAGTTTTAAATGTTTTGGTAAGGAATTCAGTAAAAATCTTATAGCAACTACCTCTAACCCGTTTATAGGGCTTTTTATAGGGGTGCTAGCCACGAGTATTATTCAAAGCTCCTCTACTACGACCTCAATAATTGTCGGTTTTGTAGCCGGTGGAGCCCTATCTATAAGATGTGCGATTCCAATTATAATGGGAGCCAACATAGGTACTACTGTTACTAATACACTTGTTGCATTGGGCCATATAACGCGGAAGGAAGAGTTTAAGCGTGCTTTCTCAAGTTCAACTATGCATGACCTTTTTAATATGCTGAACGTAATTATATTTTTTCCGCTTGAAATGTCGACGCATATCTTGGAAAGAACAGCCACGTTTATTGCTTCTTTTCTTGAGCATTCCGGTGGTTTTAAACTTATGAGCCCCGTTAAGGTAATTGTTAAACCAGCCGTTAATGCAATCGATTATCTTTTCATGAATTTTATGAAGATACCTGAGAAGGTGGCAGGCATTCTCATGCTTGTTGTTTCGTTGATAGTTTTAGTACTTTCGCTAGTATTTCTTGTTAAAGTTATGAAAAATATTATCGCGAATAAAACAGAAATAGTTTTTGATAAGATTCTTTCAAGAAGTGGTTTAATTTCTCTTTCAATGGGTTGTCTTTTTACCGCAATCGTTCAGTCCAGTTCTGTTACGACTTCACTTTTAGTTCCCCTGGTAGGATCAGGAGTCCTAAGACTGGAAACAGCTTATCCCATAGTCCTTGGAGCTAATCTTGGAACGACTGTTACGGCAATACTGGCGTCACTAACAGGGAATATTGCGGGTATAACCATAGCTATTGTACACCTTTTATTTAACTTATGCGGTGTCTTAATATTCTATCCTATAAAGGCTATAAGAACGATACCCATTACTTTAGCAAAATCTCTTGCTAGTGCAATATCCGAAAAAAGATATTTAGCTTTTGTGTATGTGGGAGTCGTATTTTTTATATTGCCGATTGTAATGATTTACGTGTATAATTTCCTTAATAGGGGGTAACTTATGTTCGATAATCTATTAGCGTTTTGGAGAGGTAAAGATTTCTTGAAGGGCGTTTTGCAGGAATTTGAAAAAATGCTTACCGATACTGAGGATATGTTTAGGAGGGTGTGCAGCCAGATGTTGGAAAGTAAAGCCGATGGAGAGCTGAAGGAAGAGATATACAGAATTGACAAAGAGGTGAATCGTCTGGAAAAGGATATAAGAACAAGAATAGTCGCGCATCTTTCCATACAGGGCAACGTTGACCTTCCAGCAAGCCTGGTTTTGATGAGTGTGGTTAAGGATGCCGAAAGATTAGGTGATTATGCCAAAAATA
>JABMRN010000198.1 GCA_013202515.1 Candidatus Omnitrophota bacterium
CTCATAATAATTTTCTCAGTAAGGCCCTTGGAAGATTTTCTTATAAAAGTTACCGACAAATACCTATTTCAGAAAAAATACAATTATGCACATATAGTTAATGAATTCGCAGAAGACCTACGGGTTATGGCATTAAATACCAAAGATATAGCTCAATCTACAGTAGATTTTCTGGAGAAAACTTTACGTTTAAACAAAGCAGCGATTTTTATATATAATAAATTTACAGGCAAATACGAATCCATCGCCTCATATGGACTGAAAGAGGCCGATACTACATTTAAAAGCAGCGATGAGATCATTAAGATATTAAAACAATCCGCCGACATAATAGAGTTACATAAGGCTAATGCAATAAAGAAAAGCCAAGAGGAAAGATTAGAAAGCTTAGGCGTAAAATTAGTTGTTCCACTTTCAATACATAAAGAATTGTTAGGCGTACTTTTATTAGGCCAAAAAAAATCTGATGAAGAATACGCAAAAGAAGATACTGAAGTTTTGAAAGGTTTCTCAAGTACCCTAACCATAGCATTAAATAATGCCCAGCTTTTCGGGGAAAGGGCAGACGCGGAAAAACGCGCTTTGGTTGGTACGCTTGCTACCGGGATTAACCACGAGATAGGAAATCCCCTGAATATTATGAGCATAAAATTCGAATCATATAATATCTTAAAAGAAAGAGGTTTTTACGATGGTAAATCTAAAGAAGAGATTATGAAAGTTTTTGATGATATTAGCATTGCTTGTTCGGAAAACATACAGAGGATAGGTGGCATAGCAAGACAAATAGCAGAATTTGCAAAACCGGATAAAAGCCTTACTTTTACAAAGGTTAACATTGGAGAGACGGTTGACAAAATTACAAACGTTTTAAAGCATGGCATGATTATAGGAGCCGATAAAATTGTCACCAAAATCGTGCCAAGCAGTTTGTGTGTCATAGTGGATAGGGGGCAATTTGAGCAAGTGCTCTTTAATTTAATTAAAAATGCCTGCAATGCAATAGATCAAGACAAAGGAAAGATCATTATAGAAGGTGAGCAAATAGGGAATGAAGAAATTCGTATAAAAGTAAAGGACGATGGGCGCGGTATGCCACTCTCAGTTAGAGACAAGATATTTATGCCATTTTTTACAACAAAAGAGCCAGGCAAAGGTACTGGGTTGGGGCTTACATTAACAAAAATTATGGTCGAAAAGAATGATGGCAAAATTACCGTAGATAGTGAAGACGGAAAAGGAACGACATTTACGATATTTTTACGAGGAGGCATATGATGTCAAAAAAGATATTATTACTTGATGATGAGACAGAATATATTGCTTCGTTGCAAAAATTTCTACAAGAATTTAATTACGCCGTAGGTTCTACAATATCTTCAAAGCAAGCACTCGAGCTTATTAGGGATGATAAGCCGGATTTGGTGTTATTCGATTACAAATCATTGGATATGGATGGGGATGTTTTTTTCAAAAAAGCCAAAGAAATTTGCCCATCCATTCCGTATATTTTAGTAACTGCATGGAATGATCCAGCAATTCTGGAAAGATTTAAAAAAATGGGCGTTACGGATATTATACTAAAGCCTATCGATTTGAAGAATTTGTTATCAAAGCTTCAAAAGATTCTCGGCGAAGGGTAGGGTGAGATAAACATGATAAAATTACTTTTGGTCGATGATGAAAAAGGCATAACAGATTCGCTTGAAAGTTTCTTTCAAAACAGAGGTTTTACTGTGTATAGCGCTGATGGTGGTGAAAAAGCACTCGAAATAGTAAAGAAAGATAAGCCCGACATAGTATTCCTCGATATTAGGATGCGGGGGATGAACGGATTAGAAGTGCTTGAGCAGATTAAAAAAATAGATAACAAAATAAAAGTCATAATGCTTACTATCCATGAGGAAAAAGAGATGATGGATAAGGCAAAAGAATTAGGCGCGGATGAATATATAACTAAACCATTTAGGGTAGATTACTTGGAAGAGGTTGTCGTGAAGAAGGTGCAGGAGCTTATGAAAGCGAGGGGTAATGAATAAGCCTCACATATTAGTCGTGGATGACGAAAAAGACGCGCGTTCAACGCTTATCAATTTCCTGGGTGCGCGGTATGAATGCGAGTTTAATGAGGCCGCTGACGGTGATGAAGCAGTAAATTTCGTTAAAACAAATCCATGCGACGTTATGTTGCTCGATATAAAGATGCCTAAAAAAAGCGGTATAACCGTTGTGAAGGAAACGAAGGCCATTAAGCCAAACATTGATATATTGATAATCTCAGCATGGGTCAGCGACGATGTGGCGGAAGAAGCTATGAAATTGGGCGCGACAGACTATGCTGTAAAACCGCTTGATTTAAAAGTTATATCTTTGAAATTCGCAACTATTCTGGATAAAAGAGGGCAGAAGATCAGTAAGATTTAGGATTTTGCACGATTATACATCGTGCTTTTATTTCTTTTGAAGGGTTCTCGAAGTGATGGGGGATATTGCTTGCGAAGGAAAGCGTATCTCCTTTTTTTATTAAATGCCTCTCAGTTCCTATATGGCACAGAATCTCGCCCTGCAGCACAATAAGAAGCTTCTCAAATCGGTTAACGTCTACAGGATCTTCTTCCTTCTTTGTAGCGCCTCCCGGAAGAAGTAAAAGTTCCATCGCTAAAAACTTTATATTTCTCGAACTCAAAATCTCCGCTATAGCCCGCTCATTATAAATATACTTATTATCAGGCCTCTCGGAACCGCGAATGATATTAACAATTTTGGATGCTTCCTGCTCAGTCCCCTCCTTGAGCTCTTTTAGGGGTATGCCAAGCCCTGTGCATATCTGGTATAAGCTTTTAAGCCGGATGTCTTCTCTATAACCCTTTTCGAGTCTACACAGGCTATAGTAGGTGAGAGCCTTCTTGCCGAATATGTCCACAAGCTTCTTATGGAACTCTTTCAGACTGAGTTTTAATACGTTCTTCCGGACATCTCTAATCTTTTCGTATAGCTTCATAGAAAACCGCTCCTTCAACGCTAAGTTTACACTATAAAGCGCCAGTTGTCAATAAGAAATTGACTTTTATCCATTATAAGCCAAAAACAAAGTCAATATAGCTTAATGTTGTATATCCTAACATAAAGGCATAACTCCTTTGAAATCAATAAGATACGACAAGGAACCGTTAATATTAATTGACGTTTTGCCTTTGGAAAACTTGACAAAAGTCAATTATGTGATATACTTGATTTGTGAAAGGAGAAAAAGACAATGGAACTATTCAATGACCTCTACATTCTGACAGTTAAAAACAAACAGCTTATTCCCACTGGTGTATTACTTGTCCTTGGAATGATAACCGGCCGGAGAATTGAAAAGGCCGAAGATGAAGCAGCGAATTATTTGGGGGACAATGTGCCATTGGATCTTGCCGAGAGAATAAGGCGTGCTTAACGCAAAGGCAGGTGAGCCTAAAATGGAAAAAGTAAAATGTATAAAATGTGGGAGCGTAGGCTATACCGCCGCATCTGATTCTGTGAGATGTTATAAGTGTGGGGGCAGGCACAAAATTATACCTATGACCAGTAAAAAGCCTGCACTTCTGGAAGAAGAGTCGATTCATTACCTACAGGGTTTACCCTTGGGTGATGACGAGCCGGGCTCTCTTTGCCGAGATTGAGAGCCCGGTACTATATAAAGTGCCAAAAAGGTGATAAAAATGAAAGTGCTGATCAAAATCAAAAGAAGCCCCGAGCAGTTGTTTCTCGTAAATCTTGTAAATAAAAAGATAACTGAGGAAGTAAAGAGCCTAATTAGCAAAAGAAATCATTCGCAAGCCATTACAGTGGCTCTTACGAAAGGAATCTTCGAAGGAGAGCTTGATTGCGAACGCCAGGGCTTAAGCGCCGACTTAATCCTTACAGAAGATAGCGCGAGCTGGGATGCTACAAAAAGCTCAAACTGATATTGGTAAAATGATAAATTTTATGGTATACTTATAACATAGAGCAAGCCACGTGCTTGCGTGAATATATACCCAAGACAATATCGACAAGGGTATGGAAAATGTCGATAAAGTGTCTTGGGTTTTTTTTGTTTTCTGGAGGTTTCGTATGGGGTTGGAGATGTTTTATGCGCTATTGCCGTATTTCGGTGGTAAGCGAAAGCTGTGTCCCATAATCTTTAAGCAGATTGAAAGGCATTTGCCCAGGGATAAATGGCAGGGGATGACCCTTGTAGATGCCTTCCTGGGTAGCGGAG
>JABMRN010000199.1 GCA_013202515.1 Candidatus Omnitrophota bacterium
CATTTCGGTGAGCCTGGAGAGTATTATAGAATAATAGAACGACACTATTAGCAAGAACAGAAATGCTATCAAGAAAATTGCCGTTAAATAATATACACCCAGTAATTCGGATATCATAGTTAACAAAGCAGGGAATAATCCGAATATAAACAGCATTACTTCCGCGATAAGCCACACAATTGCATATTCCTCGCGCAGTTTTCTGTTTTTTATAAGAGCTATCGTTGCCATAAAAAGCAGGAGGCTTATCCCTACTATAAAAAATTGAGTTTTAAACATTTCTCTCTCCTTTCAGTTCGCTATAATCCCGTAAACTGCTTATAAGAATACCAAGCGACACGCGCACCATGTAGTAAATGCCATCGATCCAATTTATTGTGGAGACCCCATGCTTTCTTCTTTTCATGACGACGGGTATTTCAATTATTTTGAAGCCGACTTTCTTAAGAACGACAAATGATTCTACTTCGGGATAATCATGCGGGTAGTATTCCGCAAAAATAGCTATGGCCCTTTTGCTGAAAGCCCTAAACCCGCTTGTCGCATCAAGAATCCGCATACCTGTAAAAGCCTCTATTAACTTTGAGAAATACCTTATGCCAATGCGTCTTAGAAAGAGCCCCTTGAACCCCTTCTTGCCGATAAACCTTGAACCAACCACGAGGTCTGACGAGTCCTTTATTATACCGTCTTTAAGATCTTTTATGAATTTTGGAGAGTGCTGGCCGTCCCCGTCGATTTGAATAGCGACGTCATACCCGTTGTCACGGGCGTATAAAAATCCCGCCTGCATCGCGCCCCCTATGCCAAGATTATAAGGTAAATCGAGGACCGTAACGTCGGCATATTTCTTTAAACTTTTTGCTACCTGAGATGTCGCGTCCAGAGAACAGTCGTTGACAACTAAAATATCGGATTCAGGAGAAAAATTTGCTACTGCTCGAATAACCCATGGCAGGGATTTTTCTTCATTATGCGCGGGTATTATAACCAGATTTCCGTGTTTTTGTTTCATGTGGTTTTTTTTCTAAAAAGGTAGCATACCCTGTAGCACATGCTGATGGGTATCATTACGTTAAGTATGTTTACAAAAAGCGACTTCATAAAATAAAGAAAACCCACCGGATATAAAGGGGAATAGAATTTATAAATTCTTTCAATGTGAAAATCGCTTTCGCTGATAATGGCGTTCCAGGAATGATACGAAAGGTCTACGTATCGTTTAGCTTTTACAGTATCTTCCGCATAACTGAAAATCGGTTTTTTATTCAAAAGTAGCTTATCTAAAAAAAACATCTTTGCGATCTTGAATAATATAAAATTACCGTTTCTGGCCTCGACATAAACTTTCCCTTCATCTTTAACTACTCTTCTCACCCCATGAAGAACCTTCTTTATGTTTTCTTCGGTTAATGAGTATTCCAACGAACTGATTAAGGTAACATAATCGAAGACCTCATTCCTGAAAGGTATAAATTCCTGATCGCCCAATACAAGCTTATCAAGGTCGCATTCCTTGGCCATAAGCAGTCCTACGTGCGAAATATCAAGGCCATAAGGTACTACGCCTATTTCCTTGCAGGCCCTAAGTAATTCCCCTGTGCCACAACCAATATCAAGAAGCCTTTTTGCTTTTCCTTTGATCGCGGCGTGGTTTATGGCATTACGGCTTGCGCACCTTATCCATCTCCGGATATTGCTGTTCTTTTCCGGATGATGCATGTCGTAATAAGTCTTCAAATCCTTTTTATATCTTTCCATTAATATTTTTTACCGTGAATTTTTTCGCAAGTTTCGTAAGTATTTTTTCTTTTCCGCGCCACGATGACGCATGAAGCGCAAAATCTCGTCCCGAATACCTTTTCAAGCGCGCTGTCCAGAAAGCCTGTAACTTTTCGTATAAAAAAAGGCATCCCCGGAACAGCGCCCAGTGTAAGTTCAAAAATAAGCCCGAATCTTTCATGTTTTTCTACTGAAAACTCATTTTCCTTAAGCGTATTTAAAAGGTCCTGGAATTTAAAATTGCTCTCTATGGGCATTTCTTTTGCTACGGGGTGCACTCTTCTCATGACAGCAAATAAAGGATTATCATTAACTGCCTCGACAAGCACAAAATATCCGCCGTCTTTCAAGCACCTCCCTACCTCACGCACAGCCCCCTCATAGCCGGGGATATGGTGGAAAGTGTGGAATTCCATTATAAGGTCCAGCTTTTCGCGTTTGAAAGGAAGTGTCTTTCCGCTTGCCAGAACGGCGAGGCATTTTTCCTTTGCTTTTTTAAGTGATTTCATATTTATGTCAGCCCCTATCCGAGTCGCTCCTGAAAACCTGTCCGTAAGATCCAGGGTCCTGCCTTCGCCACACCCTATATCAAGCATGGTTTTAATAGATATTTTCTCTATTTTATCCAGGGCATTGCAAAAAAAGCGAGTGCACCGTCCAAGCTTTCCCATGTTACGCTGTTCCATGTTTATTCACTATTTTTTGTGGCAAAGATAGAAAACACTATAGCAATACCTAGTAGGGCTCAAAAAATTGACAATATTGAGCACGAACGTTTTTACAGAAAATTTGCATAAAGGAAAGATCGGTTTGTATGACTTCCATGTCTTATCAATTGCTAAGCCTGCGCTCTTAAATAATTCAAGCCATCGATAGTACGAAATGTTTGCATATCTTGCGGGTCGTGAAATTTTAAAAAATTTAAATAAGATAAAATCCGCGTTTCTTGTCTCTATGTAAAAAAAAGCACGCTGCTCGGATACCCTTCTGGCTTCATTAAGAGCTTTCTGGATATTATTTTCATGCATGCTATATTCCAGGCTGGTTAAAAAAAGCACGTGGCTAAAAATATTTCTTTTAAAAGGCAGATTTTCTTGATCCGCTATAATAAGCTTTCCAGCCCCTATGCCTTTCGCCATTTTAAGCCCGGTTATAGATATATCCACACCTACGACATTGTCCGCGCCCTTTTCTTGGCAAACTTTTACAAACTCACCGGATCCGCACCCCATATCAAGAATCTTGTGTTTGCGCATGTCCGAGTTTAATGTTTTCAATATGCCTCTGCATGATTGCATCGTGTTTTGGCGCCAGCTGATATTTTTCTTTTTGTGGTGTATATCAAAGTATTCCTTGGAGCTACATTGATTAGGTGTTAATTTTTCCATTTAAAAATCCTTTTAAAAAATATTTTTACGATTGAGAACAGGTCCACGAAAGATAAAAGATTTTTTATTTTAGTAATACTAGGTTTTAATAGGTAAAATTTCAGATAACCGATAAATTGCATTCTTAAAAGCTCATCGTTAGTCAATCCTTGCAGCTCAAGTACATTGCCTGTTTGTTTATTATAATCCGACCAATTTTTTGAAAGCAGCTTATACCCGCCTTCTCTGTTTTTCGCCATGCGCGCAATATCCGTACCCGGATAAGGGGTCATAATCCCAAAGGAAACGGTATCTGTATTCAAGGCCATGGCAAAATCTATGGTATCCCTAGCCGTGCCTCTGTTTTCATCAGGGTGGCCCAGTATAAAAAAACTACCTGTAGAAATGCCTGCTTTTTTAGCCATTTCAATCGCTTTCTTAGCTTTTTCCTTCGATATATTTTTGTTAGTGCACCTTAATATACCTTCATTTCCGCTTTCTATTCCAAAGCCGACCCATTCACAGCCCGCCATTTTCATCTTGAAAAGAAGATCCTGATTAACGATATCAACCCTTGTTTGTATATGCCACTTGACCTTTTTATTTAGTTCGCTTTTTATCAATCCATCCAAGATACGGTCTGTTTTTTCCTTATTAACGCCGAATGTTTCGTCATAAAATTCAAAAAGAAAAGGCTTATACCTGTCGTAGATATTCAGCATCTCTCTTACTACCAGATCGGGATCCCTGAATCTGATATGATCTCCCAATACACGCATACAAAAGTTGCACCTGAAGGGGCACCCTCTTGAGCCGAGAACAGGGTATTTCTTTGCGGGCTTAAATAGATCCCATGCGGGGCTAGGAAGCATATCTAGATTTTCTAAGAAAGGTCGCGGCCCATTTTGTTCAATACTTCCCGAATGACCTTTATAAGCTATACCCGGTATATTGTGGAGCGATTTATTGCTATCGAGCGCATCGATCAGCTCATTCATGGTTTGCTCACCTTCGCCAAAACAGGCGATATCAAGTACTGAGAATTCTTCAAGGGTTTGCTTTGGCAATGCAGTGGCGTGCGGACCACCGATAACAGTTATGATTTTGGGGCATATTTTTTTTATTTTTTTTACAAGGTCTGCGACATCAATAAGTTCCGTCGTCATTGCCGTAACGCCTATTATTTTGGGATTTTTTCTCTTAATTATTTCTATAACATCGCCCTGTTTTAATCTGTCGTATTTAGCATCGACGACACAGCAACACTTGCCTGAAGCACGCAAAAACGAAGCCAGATACGCCAGGCCTATTCTAGGCATGTCGGGTTGTTCATAATGCTTTTCTTTTATTTCTACAGTCGGGGCATTTATTAACATTACTTCTGCTTTCATGGAATGCACCTATAAGCCTTTTATTGCATTTTTAACATGCTCGGCGTATTCTTCGCGCCATTTATTTGGCACTATCAATCTATACAACTTAACACCTTCTAGAGAATGTAGGATTGCTTCTCTCATTTTTTGCTCATATTCAAGAGATGATACGCTTTCCGGGTAGGTGTATTCATAAGCTTTCATAAAATTGCCAACCGGTTTCTTGCAGGGCGCCTCTATCTTGAATTCCAGGAGATTGTTGACAAGAAGCACATCGGAAACAATGTTCTTATCCTCTATCCGCTCCAGGGCGATTGTGTCCCTATCCTGCCTATAGATAACGAAAAGCGATTCAAGATTGGCTTTTTCGCTTATGAAATCAAGCTTACGCCTGGTTGATATAAGACGACACGCAAGATTGATTTTATGAAAAATATTTGGGTTCTCATGCGTCATATTTAAAACCCTGTAGTTAAAAAATGACGGCGATGTTGGAAAAGAATAAATGCTTTTGCCTTTAAGAATAACCCATCCATCCCCAAGTGAATAAAAACCCTTTTTTACCAGATTGATTATTAAGCTTGTTTTATACGAACTCCCGCGACCCGCGAAAACCGCCCCCTTCCCTCCGTCCGACACGCCTCCTGCATGCAAAAACAAATACCCTTTTCGAAGAAAAATGCGCTCGAGGAGAGGATACAAAAAATTATTATACATTATTTGGTCGGGATATAACATGCCCTGTAGTGTCATTTTATTTGTTTTCTTGTAATCGATTTTTAGTACGCACCTATCCTCTTCTATACCGGATAGCTCTGCTTTCCATCCTCGAAAACCAAAATCTTCTTCAAAGTATACGTAGTTTTTCCTTACAAAGTATTTATGGTCCACCAAGGTACAGTCATTTTTATTCTCTTTAAAATCGCCTATTTCGACCAGTATGTCGGGTTGCGCTGTCCCATTCGATAAGAAATATGAAAATGGGCTATTTAAATCGCTTAAAATGCCTCTTTTATGGTTTCTAATCTTTATCTTTATGATATGGTGTACGTTAAGGTTAATCTCTTTCATTTATCTTCCTGTAGAGTTGATCAAAATCGGAGATCGAGTAGCTTCTTGGAATGCTGACTTCATATTTTTTTGCTTTGCTTATATTTGTTTTTATTATCTTTTCGAAATTATGCCAGAAATCCAAGCTTATTTTTTCCGGAAATACATAAGAATAAACCAAGAGATACTCGCACAATTCTTCAACTTCAAGCTGAGTGTTAATAAGCATTTGTTTGATAAACGGGTTGTCGCAGGAGATCCTGTTTATATTAAAGTTCTTCCCTTGAGTCATAAAAAAAATCTTTTCGAGGATAGCGGAATTATCTAAGCATCCAGAAAAAATTTCTTTAATGTTAATTTTGGTAAAAAGATTTAAATGTCCGATGCTTAAAAAACGCAATGCATTTTTTAAAGCTATCGCGATCCTGTCTTTTTTGTTAAATTTAATTCCTGTCAGCTTCTCCACATCATACGTAAACCTTATGTTAAGCGGCTTGATAAAACTTAATACATTTTTCGTTCCCACTATAACAGAATCGTCGCCAAGACACCCATATCCTTTTCTTATAAGATTTAATAAGGTTATCGTTTTACCTGTCCCACTCCTACCCGCAAAAATGTAGGCTCGGCCATTCTGAGTCGCTCCGGAAGCGTGAAGCATCGCGTACCCTTTAATAGCGAGTTGAAAAAATATAATTGAATATATTGTGTCTCCCGGGAATACCCACCAACCGGGTAAATTGCTTGCTATTTTTATACGGGTTTTATCTTTTCCAAATCCTTCTACCGCTACTTGCCATGTGGCAATTTTATGTTTTCGAACGCAATATATGTAATTTTCTTTTATAAAATACCTGTTGTCCACTACATATGAATCTTTTTTATTAGGCACAAAAGGTCCTATGAGTATATCTAAATCAGGATTGTCTATATTTTTTTTAACTTCATAGTTCGCAAATTTATTTCGAAGTATATTCGATTTAAAGGAAGTATAATCCTCTATCGCTATCCTCATCGTTATTATATTATGTATGTCGTAATTAAAAGTTCTTCTCATATGCGAATTAAGACATAAGTAATTTTGTTATTGTTTTTATCTCTTTAAAAGAAACTAATTTAAGCAATAGAATAAGCATGATTTCGGTTATAAGAAATACAAAAAAGTTTACTTGCAGAACAAGCGCCACAATAAGAATAACAAAAAGAGATATGATCTTTATAGTTTCCGCAAAAAGATTAAGCTTAAGCATGCGTTCAAGCATAACTATTTTTAAACCGCACCCGAATGCCGCTGTTACCAGGAAAACGATCGCCGCACCAAGTGCGCCATAAGCAGGAATTACAAAAAAACCGCCTAAAGTCATTGCGAAAAGTCTTATTATTTCGATAACGCTTAAGGTTTTCGCGTGTTGCGTACCGCTTAAGAACGGGTCTGTAAAAAATTTCAGTGTTTCAAAAAATATGGCCAGGGAAAGCACTACCAGAACCGGCGCGGCCTGTAAATACATATTTCCATAAATAAAACCAAGCGCCATTTTACTATAAAAACAAAAAAATGCCGCTATTAGTATACTTATAGCACCTATATATTTTGATAGTATCTTTGCTATAACTTCCATTTTTGGATATTCTTTTAAGTCATATATTCTGGAGATAGTAGGCATAAGTATCTTAGCTACCGGCACAAATACAAGGAACGAAACGGTAACCAGTGACATGCTGACGGAAAAAAAGGATACTTCGTCGTTCGACGAAAATGCGCCGAGCTGCAGCGTAAGAACGTGCTTAATCATGTACACGCTTAGAAATGGCATATATAGATATATTGAGTAGCTAAGTATTTTTTTTATCTCTTTTGTAGACGGAAGGTAAAAACAGATTCCCAGACGGCGTATAAAATAATAGAAATAAACGAGAAGTCCTAAAGACCCTGCTATCGATATAATCGTCCATCCGACAACAATATTTCCAACGCTTACACCAAATAAAAGAAGCGCTATAACATAAAGTAAGCGTGTCGGATTATGGACAAGATCTCCGATTATTACAATACTCATTCGGTGCAACCCCATGCCTACAGAGCGCGCAAAAAGCACTATCGAAACAAAAAGCATCCATGAAGCGCTCAATCTTATATAAAGAGTGTTGCCGCCCCCAAAAAACAGCTTTGAGAGATACCCGGCGGATGCAACAAGAAGAAGCGCGCCGCCAGTTATGAACAAGAAAAATGCAAAGCCACTTGATGATACGAGTTTACCAATTTTTACTTTGTCGCTTGTTTCCGCCACGAACTTCGTTACAGCATCGGTTACTCCAAAATTAGAAAATATTACAAATGTGCCGACAATGTTCATTAACAAAACCATGACTGCATATTCGTCGCTTCCGAGAAAACGCGCTAAGCATACATTAGTAAGAAAAAGACTTGCGTTCGCAAAAAATGAATTGGCAAAATTTATAACGCTGTTTTTTGCAAACATTTTGTATATCCCCGTATACGCACTTATTGACTGCTTCATCTTTTTATCAAGCTATTTCTAAGAAAAATGTGCACCAGATGCCAGTAAGTTACTACGACAAACCTAAGCTCCCCAAAAGAACGTATTTGCAGCAATCTGTAGAAAAGCCTGAAAATATAATTCATTTTTCTTGCATGGCTCTGGCTGTTTATATGATTATAAAATATATCTAGAATTTCTACCCATGAAAGATTTTCTACGTATAACGGGAGAAAACTATAAGATGTGGGATCGTAATATTTATAAAAGGTTTTTTTAGACCAGGAAAAATCCTTTGGTAGCACCCCTTTTTTCTTGGCTATCCTTTCTATCCGGGAAGCCGGCAAGATCATGGTCGGTCCGCATGTCTGCTTGCCTCCGAACTCGTTCATAATGGCTTTTGTCTTATGGAAGTCTTCTTTTGATTCGCCGGGTAAACTATATATGAAGTTACAGCTTCGTATTATACCGAGCTCATCACACCATCGTATGCATTTTCGTGCGCTATCGAGGGTAATTTTTTTCTCTATGACTTCGTCGAGCACGCGTTGTGAGCCAGATTCTATCCCAAAAGAAATCATAAAGCAGCCGGCGTCTTTCATAAGAGAAAGCATTTCCTTATCAGCATTATCCACCCGGAGATGGGCATTCCACTTCAGGTTGATTTTCTCTTTTATCATAAGCGAGCACATATCGTATACTCTTTTTTTTGTAATATTGAATGTATCGTCGCAAAAATGCACTCCTTCCACATTGAAGTCGTATTTTAGTTTACGCATCTCTTCGACAACATTTTCCGCACTGCGCAACCTTACCTGCTTCCCCCATATTTCGGGTACAGCACAAAAAATACAACTATAAGGACATCCTCTACCGGTGTTAATAGTCGTATAATAATATTTCGCTTTCCCCTTTCCCGGAATATCGATAGTGAAATAATAGCTGTTCATCTGCTTCATTTGGTATCTTAACAGCAAATTTCTGGCCGGAAACGGTATGCTGTTTAAATTCTCGATGCGTTTTTGTGGCGGTTTTTTGATAACTTTCTTCCCCTCTCTTAACGCAATGCCGTTTATATCAGATTTTTTTTTACAGATATCGAGCAGGGTATTCTCACCCTCTCCTATGACTGCAACGTCTATGTCTTTTATGTTCTTTAACGTGTCTTCCGGTACAGCCGATACATGAGGCCCGCCTGCTATAACCTGTATTTTTTTACTGATATCCTTGGCTAACCTAGCTACGCGGAAACCGTCAAATCTGTTGGGCGTGGAAATGCTCACCCCGACAATTTCCGGGCGATATGCCATGATCACCTTCTTTAAATCTGCGAAAGTGCTATGCTCGGCCTTGTCATAAACCTGTACTTCAACATTGTTCTCACGGAGAACTGCTGCCATATATAGCAGGCCCAGCTTATCCTCCCCCATGCCTAAAACAGGGGTTGATCTGGGTGGATAAACAAGTAATGTCTTCATATCGTTCTTGCTCTCTTCTTTACCTGGCTTGTTTGATTTGTGACTTCAGAAAATTTATTCCCGCGCGTACAATGTCTTTTTTTGGCAGGGTTTTCGCCATTTCAAAAGCGTATTTATAGTACTCCCATTTGGGCTTATGCCTGAAACACGTCTTGATAATCTCCATCTGCCAACCGGACATTTGTTCTATTGAATTTTCCAACGTATACGGCATGACAGTTCTTTCCCCTAACCAGAAAGAGTCATCTATGAGGCCGTGTTTCTTCGCGTGTTCGTAAAGCGGCGTAAAAGGAAAAATATATACATACTGCGATACAACGAACTTGTCCGGTTTTATTTCTTCTATAAGTTCTTTAGTTTCATTTATTGTTTTTCGCGTTTCGCCTATATTGCCGACCATAAAAAAAGCCTTGGTAGCCATTCCGCTCTCTTTGGTCCACTTAAAAGCATTCTTTATCTGCTCGGTTGTCATCTGCTTGTTTATATTTTTGAGTATAGTGGGGCTGCCTGTCTCTATGCCGTATCCTATGTGCACACATCCGGCTTTGGCCATCATATCGCATAGATATTTTGTGATCCTGTCCGCACGCGTATTGCATCTCCATGGAATTTGAAGTTTTCTTTTTAATCTCTCGTTGCAGATCGCCTCGGTTCTTTCGAAATCCATGGTAAACGAATCATCTTCATAAACAATATAGCGAACCCCTTTTTCCTTCTCAAGAAATTCCATTTCATCTACAACATTTTTCGGGGAACGCCCTCTCCACCTGCCCCAATATCTTGTGGTAGAACAGTAGTTGCAGGCGTGTCCGCATCCGCGCGATGATATGGCAAGAGCCGCCTTCACCCCAAACATGTCCTCGTGATTAAGCTCTATATATTCCGGAAAAGGCAAGATATCAAGATCCTGTATTGCCGCACGTTTCTGGGTTTTAAATATTTTCTCTCCCTCTCTTCCGGCTATGCCGCAGACCTCTCGCGCAGGGTTTTTTTTGTTGATGGATTCTACGAGCTCGTAAAAGGTTAATTCCCCCTCTCCCATCACTATATAGTCCACAAAAGAATATCGCTTCATGATTTCTTCCGCCATGAGCGTTGCGTGAATGCCTCCCATAATAATCGTTACGCCGGGAAGACAATTTTTCGCTATCTCGGCCATGCGAAAAGCGTTGTTCCTGTAGAGTGTAAGGCAGCTTATTCCTATAATATCCGGGTTTTCTTTGATAAAGAAATCTCTTATTGCTTTATCGGACGATTTGAATGCATCAAAAATAGATACATCCTTAATCCCCTTTTCCCTTAAATAAGACTTCAGATACGCTAGGCCAACAACCGGCTGGTGATATATGTTAGTTTCAAGCCTGGGGGAAACGAGCGCTATTTTCATGTTGAATAAGTTTTAAAAAATTTAAGTGCGTTTTTAAAAAAATTTCTTACTTCTTTAGCAGACTTTATAGCCCTAAGATATTTTACCATCTGACCGGGCCTGTAATAGAATTTTCTATATGCTTCTTTAAGTTTTTGGTCTATTGCTTCCGAGGTAAGGTTTTCGTGCTTAAAGACCGGTCGGGATTTAAGAAAAGAATCATAGTCGTCCCAATTCTCTGTCAATATCCGGTCTTCCGTTTTCAGTTGATCATACATGGCGGTACCCGGGTATGGGGTAGCCTTCGTGAACTGGGCGTAATCAGGGTTTAACTCAATGGCAAAATCAATCGTGCTATTAATTGTTTTTTCTGTTTCACCTAAATTACCTATCATGAAGTAACCCGCTGACTCCATGCGCGCTTCTTTCAGGAGTTTTACGGCTTTTCTTGCCTGTTCCAGCGTAATGCCTTTTTTTATAGAGTTCAGTATGGATTGACTGCCGGACTCTATTCCTAAGCCAACGCGGTAGCATCCTGCGGCTTTTAGCTTTTTTAAAAGTTCCGCGGAGACCGTAGACACTCTTATGCCTGCCGGCAGGCTCCATGGCAAATTGATGCCCCGGCTCACTATCAGGTCGCAAACCTCCATAGCTCTTTTCGGTTTGGAGGTAAAGCTATCATCTATTATAGCAAATTCCTCTATATTAAATTTTTGTTTCAGGAATTCTATCTCATCTACGATTTTTAAAGGAGACCTTGTGCGGAACATATCGCCAAAAATGCCTTTATAACAGAAAGTGCATTGCGCCGGGCACCCGCGTGAGGAAAGAATTGGCATGCTGAAGTCTTTAATGCGAAAATCGCTTTCATATTTTCGTACGGGAAACAGATCCCATTTCGGAAAATTCAAGGTATCAAGATCTTTTATCAGCTCCCTATCCGGATTATGCGTAAAACGTCTTTCCTTTTTAAAGGATATCCCCTTGATGTCATCGCATGAAGTATTATTTTTCATAGCATCATACAGTTCTGAGAGCGTTGCCTCTCCTTCGCCCCTTACAACAAAATCTACGCCTTTATTGAGAAATTCTTCGGGAAACAATGTAGGATGCGGTCCGCCTACAAAAATCATAGGCTTCTTTTTGCTTTTTTTCAATTTCTCAACAATCTCAAGCGAATTATTCACTGTCGGCGTAGTAATTGAGATCCCGACCGCGTCCGGCGATATTTCAAGTATTCTAGCCAGTGTATCTTCCACGCCCAACCCTTCTGCCGTCGACGAAACCACGGATACTTGCGCCTCTTTTTCACAAAGAACAGAGGCAAGATAAGCCAGACCCACCGGAGGCGCTACGCTAGTGGTGACAGCCGGTATAGGAGGATATAAAAGAGTTACTTTCATTCTTTTATTTCTTTCCCTCTTTTTTGATGCGGTAAAAACTATAACCCAAAAATACGATAGACAGGGCAACCCCGTAAACTGCCGCAAAGAAAAGATAGGCCTCGAGCTTGTTGAATAAGGCAAAAACCGGAATTATAGTATACTTAAGGAGCCTCACTGATAAAAATTCTTTGGTTATACGAAAAATCGTCTTGTTTGAAAATGTACTTTTTACTTCCTGCATCACGTTTTCTCTTCCCTGCGGAATTACGTTGAAAAGCTTGCCCACTGTTCTAAAAATAATCCTATCCGTAGCAAGTATTGTAAGGCCTAAAATCCACACATACCCTTCCGGCTTTATTCTGTAAAGCCCTGCGCAGAGACTCGCCGCAACAACAACCTCTCTTAATTCATCTATCATAGCGTCAAGCCAGTCGCCAAGCATGCTTGCCTGGTTTTTCATACGGGCGAGGGTGCCGTCCGTAAAATCCAGCACAATGCTAAAAAATAGGACCATAGAACCAGTTAGAAAGCCAATATGGGTGCCTCTGGTAAAAAAGAAACATGCTATAAGCACAAAGATAAAACCTGTTAGCGTTATTTCATTCGGCGTAATCCCGGTATTGACCAGCCTGCCCGCAAGGCTGGTGCCGAGCCCCCTGTAAAGCCTCACCAC
>JABMRN010000200.1 GCA_013202515.1 Candidatus Omnitrophota bacterium
ATAAACTCCCTGATGTATATGGGGTACTCATGCAAATGAGGGATTTTGCCGCTTTCATAAAGGCTGGTCACATCTACGATTTAACACCTTACATGGAGGCTGACGAGGGGGCATGGAGAGATATCTTTTTCAAAAGTGCATTGAATATGAATTCATTCGCTAATGATAACCAATACAATGTAAAACCCGGAATCTACGGTGTCCCTATTGATATGAATAATATTCAGCTTATTTACAACCTGGACCTTTTGGAAAAGGCCGGTTGGGATACCTCAAAACTCCCCGCTACCTGGGATGAATTCATGCAGCTCGGTCAAATGTTGCGAAATGCAGGTATTCCGGGTCTTGTAACGGGTATACCCGGGCTTGTAAGCGGCTGGGGAGAATCATGGCTATTAAACTGCTTCGCCGACAACTTTGCCTGGAACATCATGGGTAAAGACAAAATCATTGAAACCATAAAAGGCAAAATTCCTTATACAAACCCGCAGTGGATTGAGGTATTTGATTTATTCAAGCAGATGAGAGACCGCGAGATGTTCTTTCCGGGAAGCGTTACCATGGTCAACAAAGAGGCAGAACAGATTTTTGCAAACGGCCGCGCCGCGATTGCCTTTAACGGTTCATGGTGTGTTAATGTTTATGAGGGCATGAATCCGGATTTACGCTATGTTGTTGAACTTCCACCTAAGGTGAATATTCACGTACCGATGCGCATATGGGGCGGTGCCACAAGCCTTGTGGTTAACGAAAGATCAAACTATAAGAAAGAAGCAGTAGAATTTTTAAAATGGCTAACCGCTGAAGATCAGCAGCGGTATCTTGCCATTCAGACAAACAATATACCGTCAAACAAAGCTTGTTGCGATGTTTTAAAGGGCCCAATCTCAGAATTTGCTGATGACATGGACAAGGTAGTTCATCCTAGACTTCTTCCGGTAGAGGAATACCCCCTTGTTATCGAGGCCTTCAACAAAGGCATACAGTCTATCATCATAAAAGAGACTACTCCTCTTGGTGTTGCCGAAAACGTTGAACAGACAAAAGCGCGAGAGATAAAAAAGGCCGAGCGATTCAGGATGATCCGGGAAAAATATAAGAAAAAATGAACGGTTTGCTTGCAAATTTTAAAGATAAAGGAAAGGCATATCTTTTTATTTTACCAGCCGTGGCTATGCTTGGACTTTTCTATATTTATCCATTCTTTAAAATATTCCAGCTGAGTTTATTCGAGTGGGACGGCATATCAAAAACAATGAGTTTTGTAGGATTTGCCCAGTTCCACGATATCATTTTCAACAATAAGATCTGGTGGCAGAGCATGTGGCATGCCACCTACATCACCCTCCTTGCACTTATACTCCAGAATGGCCTTGCACTTATGCTTGCCCTTTTTGTTGACAGGGGCATAAAATACGGCAATGTTTACAGGGTCATATTTTTCCTTCCGCCGGTTCTCTCGGGTATAGTCGTAGGTCTTGTATGGAACTGGATATTTAACGGAAATTATGGACTCTTAAATTACTGGCTCACGAAGATCGGATTAGGGCATCTTGCAACAACGTGGCTTTCTAATCCAAAGACGGCACTTACCTGTGTGGCGGTGATACACATGTGGAAAGGCTTCGGATGGGGATTTATAATTCTGCTTGCGGGTCTACAGAATATTCCGAGAACGCTTTATGAAGCTGCCAGAATAGACGGGGCAAGCGGCTGGGATGTTTTTAAGCGTATAACAGTGCCGCTTATGATACCGGTTTTTGTCCTGGTAATGGTGCTTACAGTGCTCGGAACCATGCAGATTTACGATATCATTGTTTCGACTACGGGAGGCGGTCCAGGCTACCATACAGAGGTTCCGGTGAGCCGAATACTAGCGCGTATGCTGGGTAACTCCCAATTCGGATACGCATGTGCCATGGGAATTGTTTTCGGTGTGGTGCTTATCCTTCTTTCGATAATACAGATGAATATTTCAAAACACATGAAACAAACATGAGACACAAGATCGATAGATACGATATAAAGAATTTTTTTGCGGGACTTTCTACTCACACCGTTCTTATTCTCGTATCCCTTACCTGTATTTTCCCGCTTCTTTGGATGGTCTCTTCAAGCCTAAAGACCCAGCAGACAGTTTTTAAAAACATGAATCTATGGCCGGGGGTATTTAACTGGTCAAATTTTGCAACGGCGTGGACACAAGGGGGCTTCGGCATTTATTTCTTAAACAGTGTTTTTTACACGATAACGGTTGTCATAGGGCTTATACTGGTTGCCTCTCTTGCGGCATACGCATTTTCGAGAATGCGCTTTCCAGGCAAGAATTTATTCTACTATACATTTCTTGCGGCGATGATGATTCCTATTCCCGGGGCATTCGTTGCGCTTTATGTTCTCTTAGTCAAATTAGGGCTTGTAAATACAAGGCTTGGATATATCCTTCCCCAGATAAACATAGGATTGTCCCTTGCCATTTATATTCTGAAAACATTTTTTGACGAGATACCGAAGGATATTGAGGATTCCGCCAAGGTTGACGGATGTTCCAAGCTCGGGGTATGGTGGCATATAGCGCTTCCGATAGCAAAACCCGCGATTGCCGTTATAGCGATATTCAACACGCTTGCGGTCTGGAACGAATACATACTTGCGATGATAATCCTGCAGGATAAAACCAAGATGCCCCTTCAAAGGGGTTTAATGATATTTCAAGGTGCGCATTTTACGGAATACCCGCTTCTTATGTCGGGCATTACGATAACGGTAATTCCGGTAATCATTGTGTATCTTTTTATGCAAAAACACATTATTCAGGGTATTACTGCCGGTGCAGTTAAAGGTTGATGAATGAAGATAGATAAGAAGATATTTTTATTTATTCTACTTACAGTGAGCGTGATTTCACTGTGCGCATACCTGGTTTTAAGCAATTCTTTTTCGTGTAAGGCCCAGACCGTTGAAAAAGAAATTGTGATAACGGCTGCCAGTGAGAATGCAAAAGACCAAGAAGAAATCACTGAAATAGATGAGTCAGAAGTTTTAAAAGAACAGCCGGAAGAAAAGAAATACGATTTTTCCGATCTTTCTCACTGGAATCTTACGATAAGCGGCTGGGAAAAACTCTCTGAAAAAGATTACTATGGCGCCTTTGCTTATACCAAGAAATGCCTAGAGCTTTATGAAGAAAAGGCGCGTCTTATGGCAAAAGGAATGAAGAGATTTGTTTCCTTCGGTCATGAAGACGACTATGCGGTCGTAAACGATGTTGCAACCTCACGTTACATTATGGGCGAGACATACATGCGACAGAAAAAATACGATGAGGCCATAGAGGAATTTAATCTTATAATAAAGGAGTATCCTTACGCGCAGTGCTGGGATCCCAAGGGTTGGTTCTGGAAGGTTGCGGAGATAAGCAAGAAGAATGTAGATAAGATAAATAAGCTTAAGGAAGAAAAGAAAAGTGAGTAAAAAATTAAACGTATTAATTTTAATAGGTGCTGTTGTTCTATTGGGCGCCTTTTTTGTTTTCTTAGGGATGCGCCTTACTATATCAGGTTCTATGCCGAAGGCTGCATTTAAGCTTTATGATAGAGGAAGCGAAAAAATTATTCAGTACGAAAAATACGGCCAATTTGTAAACCAAGGCAAGCCAGATTACAAATACCTTGTTAAAAACAGAAAGGCTCTCATGAATGCGGCGGGAGAAGGCGTTTTTCCTTCGAATGCAGTATATCAAGACCCGCTCTATAAAGAACTTTCAAAAGAGAAAAAGCTTAACGGAAGCCACTGGGACTTTCTTTCGTTGAATGAGCCTGTGCTTGTATTTTATAAATGGGCA
>JABMRN010000201.1 GCA_013202515.1 Candidatus Omnitrophota bacterium
AGATAATACCTTTTGCTTGCTTCGTTTTCTTCTAATTTAGGCCCTAGGCCTTCGAGCTGTCTTTTTTTTACGTCGAATGATTTTACTTTAGCTTTTATTGTGTTTTCTAAGGCTTTTGCCTCTTTGAAAAGTTTCCATTTTTTATCATCATTTTGTTCTTCTATGTATTTTTCCCAAAGCTTATCTATTGCCTCTTTTAAAGACAGTATTTCTTGTTTTAAGGCCTCCAGCTCTTTTTGTTCGGGAGACAATTGAGCGATATCCCTGCTTATAGGCGCAATCTTCTTAACGCTTTCTGTTATCTTTTCCATATCAGGCTCTGGCAGCTTGCGATCTATAATGCCGGGGACTCCAGCTAATATGCCTTCCGGTCCGAATAGCCCGGTCGGCGTAGTTATCTCAGGTTCTCCTTTTTTTCTTACGAGTGGTTCGACAGCTACATCGCTCGGTTTAGCGGGTTTTGTAACCGGAACTTTAGAAGGTTTTAGAGGGAAGAAATATTGCCATATACCAACAAAGAATCCTGCAATTGCTCCCGCTATATATATAAAAAAGCCTGCTATACCATCCCAAATGGTTCTAAAAAATCCTTTATCTTCTGCTTCTTCGGCTGCTTTAGGAGCAGGTTTTACTTTTAGTTTCAGGGGAAGTCTGGTTGGGGCAGCATACTCTTCAAGAGGAGTAACTTCTTCGATAGCTAACCTGGCCTGTCTTTCAGCTTCTTGTCTTTCGGCAATAAGTTGTTTCTGGCGCTCGGCTTCTATTCTTGCCTCTTCTGCTTTTCTTCTTTCTATCTCAAGCCTTTTTACTCTTTCGGCTTCCTCAGCTGCTTTTCTTTCGGCTTCAAGCCTTGTTTCTTCAGCTTTTCTATCAGCCTCAAGTCCGGCTTCCTCATCTTTTTCTCTTTCAGCTTCTGGTTCTGTAGGAATAGGTTTTTTGGCCTCCTCTATAACACTAGGCTCTACTAATTTATTTCCGATCTCTTTTGCTATTTTCGGATCATGAAGCATCTTGACCATAGCCATCGTCAGCATTTCCGGTCCGATTAAATCCTTTTTTCTTATAAGGCCATTATCATCATGGAACCTATTGCTTGCGTTTATTGTCTCGGTTCCACACTTACCATCTATGCCATGTTTTGGCAATTCGTATCCCATGGCTACAAGCATTGTCTGCCAGATTTTTACATTCTCATCAAACACTTTTGAATTATATCTAAGCAGGCCTCCGTTATTAATAAATGCCGTTAAGTTTAAGATGGGCCTTAAAGCTGTCTGGTATTCTTCCCTTTTATCCGGGTGTTCATTTACGAAATGTAATAAGGTATTTAGTCTTGCTGTTGTATCGCTTATGCCAAGAATATCCTCTAATGCCACAGGCAAAGATCTTTCTTCAGTAATAGTTGGCTTAATCGGTTCTTCTTTTACTGATTTTAATGCTTCAGCAGGAACGCGTGAGGCTGATGCCAACATTATTTGTTCTTCTTTTACCGGACCTAAGAATTGCTTTACAATGTTTGCCCTTTGAGCAATTGTTAAATCTTTTGATGCAGGCACAGAACGAAGAGAAAGATTTTTTCTGTTATATATAGCTTCAAACGCCTCTTTGTGCTCGTTTACATATATATCAACAACCTTGCCTTTTATGCTTTTACTTATTCTGTCAGCGACTACAAATCTTCCCAATCCCGGCAATTCAACCACGCTGCCAAGAGGTAAGTTTTCTTCCAATTCAGAGGAAACCGCTATCATGCCTTTTTGTAAAGGCATATTGTTAAGAGCAGAAAGCCCTGCATACTTAGGCCCGTTGCAAAGTTCACAGCCACAATAAGCGGTTGTTCTGGCGCCACTAATTATAATACCTGCTTCAAAACTGTTTATTAAATTTGCGGGTACTAAATCTTCTATGGAAATTTCACCGGCAGATTCAGGCATAAGGTGCTCTTTTTTGTCTTTAGGAATATTAGCAAGCTGTGTCGGCGTCATCCCAGTCATCGTAGAAACAAGAGGTATAAGCATTGGAGAAACACCAGTTGTTTCGGGTTCCTTAGGAGGAGGAGGCGCTGCGCCAGCTGCTTCAGTGGTAATCGGAGGAGTAATTGCGGGAGTTGCTTTTTTCTCATCTGTTTGTTTTGGGACTTCAGCTTTTGATTCTTCTTTTTCTGCTACAATACCTTTTGCTAATTTTGTTACGGCCGGAGGGCCCCTTGCATCAACTTCCTCTTTTCTTGGCCCCTGCAATAAAGCTGCCTCTACTTCCTTGCTAACGGCTCCCAAAAGTTTTGGGCTTATTCCATCTTGCTCCGAGACGGATATATCAGTTTCCACCTGCGAAGCAACCGCAGCACCCGCTGATAAATGTCCGAACATAATACTTGTTGCTGTTAAAATAGCTGTACTTTGCACAATTTTTTTAGGTCTAAACATCTTTTCCATCGCCAAACTCACGCTATTGGGCGTAGCCATTATTTTAAAAATAATCGCAGGAATGGCAAGTATGATTAAGGCCGCGATTGCTAATGAGGTCGGACTTAGCGTTCCCATAAGTCCGTATATGCTCCCAAGGGCACCGGCTCCTGCTGTCAGCCCAATAACAACTCCTCGAGCTGTAAAAAGATTTGTTTTAAATATGTAATCAACATTAATCTGTATTTTCTCAAATAGCGTTTTTTTGATTGGTGTCTTTAGTAATGAGGGGGCTGTTTCCTTGTATAGCTTACGCTGTCCTATCACCTGCTGAATACCGGCTCCCGCAATTATCACGCCTACTATTGCTCCGCCTATAATCACCGCTGTAGGGCTCGCACTATATAAAGGTACAAGATATTCGACTAATGCGCTGAACAAAGTAACGGCTAAGAGCGCTCCCACAACATGCGGAAATTCTATATGCTTTTTACGTATTCCTATAAAATGCCATAAATGCACAATTGTTATTGTTCCCACTATGCCGAAACCAATTAACCCGAGTGAGCTAGCACCTAACACCTTATATATGCCGGCTGTTAGAATCAAGGTGGCTATTGCCTGAACAAATGTATCAAGGCCTTCTTTAAACGGCTTTGATGCTTCTGCATGGGGCTTTTTCAAATTTGAAACATTAACCGCTATCGTAACTAGATATGATATCGCACCTATAATAGCTGATAAAAGGGCTAGGGTTAAAAGCGGGTTCGATACCCCAGGTAAAAGCATTCCTAAAAGCATCATGAAATTAGTTTCTGCCCCAGCTGTCACAAAACTCACCAAAATCAACATTATGGTTGTCAGCGGAGCAAGCATATTAACGGGTGAAAGAATGATTCTGTTAAGCAGGAACTTAGGCCCTGCCTTGAGCATCCCTTCTTCGGTTTCATATTTTTCAAGCATAGCGCTGATATCTTTTGAGGAAGTGTCTTTTGCCTGTAGGCTTTTTAATAATGGCTTAAATGCTACCATAAGGATTCCGAGCGTAGCCGCAACAAATAATGCTGTCTCGGGAGATATGCTTGTAATGCTTTCAGGCACATAATTAAAAATATTTACTAGATTGCCCAGTCCATCAGGTCCTGATTGTCCTGAAAGAACTGCCAAAAATGAGAAAAATCCAAAGGTGAATCTGGTTAATTTCCATAATACAAAAGTGAAGGCGCTCAGAATAGCTACCCGCCAGGCAATACTGTATGTTCCACCCAGCGCTTTTTCTATCTTCGGCTGAATACCGGACTCTTGCTTAATTCGTTCTGCCACTTCTTTTTCGCTGCCGATTAGCTTACTTATGATAAAGATTGCTGTTCCCCTGTTAACGCTGAGAAGAGTATCTCTAAATTGGTTGCGTGTAACTGTAGCCTGCGTTAATATGGGGTCGACTTGCGATGCTTGCTGCGCCCATGAAACCCTTCTAACGCGCACTTTATAATTCTCGAGCTCCAACAGAAATTCACCCCAGGCCGCGAGCAACTGCTGCTTTGTTATCTCGGTAACAATCTTTTTTAAATAGTTTTCGATAGAAGTTGATATATCCTCTGAATAGATAATACTAACGGCTAATTTTTCATCAACTGTAATCCCAAGCTTACCTAAAGCATTTTTCAGCACTTCTCTTTTTTGCTCAAATGTTGCTTCCTTACTGATGGCTATTGCTATTTCATCTGTTCTACTTCTAAGAAGTTTGCCAAGAGTCTTTTTGTGGTCGAAAAGTGTATCGGCATATGTATCATCACTCAGGTTGCGAAGCATCTCAGTATAAACCGTCCATATACTTTTTCTGCCTTCCACGCCTTCTATGGTAGTTTCCTTAAATAAAAGGTTGTCTATCCTTTTTTGGTGAGATGAGCTCTCGATAAGACTATCTTCTATCTTTTTGTAGAGTTGACTCAATACATTTTTTCTTACTATCACTCTGCCTTTTTCGGCTTTTCTTTCATCCTTTATACCCAAACCCTGATCATCAAGCTCTACAATATTTCCTTTTCTTTCTGCATTTTTTACTGTTCTTTCAAGCGCGTTAAGACCGGTTTGTTCTAAATGCCAATACTGCCTGAGCGCATCATCTTCGGCGCACCAGAATGCTTTTAAGATACCGCTTGTTGCTTCAAGATGTCCTCCGTCTTCATCTTCTACAAATCTAGGCCTTCCTATACGTCCGCTAAACTGTTTAAAAAGCGCTAAATATGGAGAAAAGAAAGTTGAAATACCAATGAATCCTTCGCCTCCTGCTAAAAGTTCCGCAACAAGCTGATAATCCTGCCCTCTGCTACCCATGTTTGTTAAAAATGTTACAGTGCGCGCTTTTCCGGCTTCATTCCTTACGATATCCCTTATGGCATCCAAATTTCCTTCTGTTCCATATATGGTAATTTCCTCGACCTTAACGCCATTATCTTTAATGTATTTCGATGCTTCTTTTCTGGCTGCATTAAGAATCTTTTCGCGCTCCTCTGTATCTTTTACTGCGCGCGCTTTGGATAAATTGTAGTCCCAGCCTAATTCCGCAGCCAGCGTAAAAATTGCTTCTCTTACTTCATTCTCTGATTCACAGTGCACGAGTGATGAATTGCCTTCATTTAAGTTTGCCACGACTTCTTTTGTGTAAAGGTTTCTTTTTCTTTCCTTAGTCGAAGATAGAACCGGCCTGTGAACTTCTTTGAGTCTCGTAGAGGAATATCTTATATCTTTTTCTTCAGGACGAAAGGTTTTGGTGTTTGTTCCCCATATTTTATCAATACCGCGCGGCATAGTTCCTGTCATTAGGCCGTATTTTCTTATTAATGGATTGCCATGTTTATTTTCAAGGTTTACAAAGATATGGAGCGGC
>JABMRN010000202.1 GCA_013202515.1 Candidatus Omnitrophota bacterium
ATCGGCATCCATAAGAACTACATACTCAAAGCCGTTTCTTTCTGCATACTTTACACCCGTCTGAAGCGCAGCCCCATATCCCGAATTGAATCCCATACTTATATAGCTGATATTCAGTTTTTTTAATATCTCTTTTGTTGAATCCACAGAACCATCATCAACCACCAAGAGTTCTATGCTAGGTGTCATTATTTTTTTTACTTTTTCGAGCATGCCTCTAATATTTGCCTCCTCGTTAAAAGCGGGTATAATGATAGCTGTTTCTTTTCTCTGTCTGATCGTATTTTCAAATTGGGAAAGTTTTCTACACATTATAAATATCTTTTTTGTGGTGTTATGTTTTCCTATGCTTAATAACAAAAATGTGTCTGTCCAAATGACGGCTTACCCTAATAAAGTCATTCTTCTTTAATTCCTCTTCATCTTTATCAAGTAATTTTGAATTTATAATTAATACATCTTGGATTTGATATTTTTTCTTAATCAAATTCATATAGTTTCTTCTTGTGCCACCAAAAGGGTCGGTTGAATTAGAAGGTATATGCTCTCTAGTCCATTCGATAAAACAAAAAGCATCATTTTTGATACATTTCATCCATTGATCTATGCACATTTCAGGGTCATAGCTATGATCAAGGGAATTGCTGTAAATAAAATCTACACTACCAATCCATTCGTCTTTTACCTCATGGAAATCCCATTGAATTGTATGCAAGAAATTTTTAGCCGTTTCGGATATATCTGTGCCTATTACTTCTATGCCTAAAAACTCTCTAAACCATTTAACCTCCATGCTGTTACGACTTCCGTGGCATATGCCGAATAAAGCGCTTGGAAGATTTTTCTTTAGATACTCTGATATGGACTTTATCTCGTTCTTACCGGCCCATACCCAATTTAACTTGCGTCTATTTGCCCTGGCTTGCGCGTCTTTATACTCGTTATAATCGCTATACTTATATATCTTCATATTTAGGTTCCAAAAAATATTTGTATACCTAAAGAGACAGCTTTAATATATTAACAATATCGTTTGTGGATAATTTTTTAAAATACCCTATCTGACCCCAATCTCTGATTGCGTCCTTTGCCATTCTTTCAAAATATTCATCAGAAATATTCACTTCTTTCAATGTAGCCGGCATCCCTAGTAACCTGAAAAATTCACGGGTTTTATCAATTGACTCATTTGCTATAGCCATATTATCTTTACTCTTAGCAATACCCCATACATTTATACCATAATCGACAAATCGCCCAACTGTCTCTTTGCTTAAAACATTCTTCATCCAGTTCGGGCTTACAATAGCCAGGCCGGCTCCGTGACTTATATCATAAATTGCACTTAACTCGTGCTCGATGGCATGCGTTGCCCAATCTTCTTTCTTTCCGTCTCCTACAACACCGTTTAATGCAAGGGATCCTGTCCACATTATATTTGCACGGGCGTCGTAATCACGCGGCTTCTCGCATACTATGGGGCCATACTTTAGGCAAACCTTCAACAATCCCTCAGCTAGTCGATCCTGTACATCCGAAGCAGTGGTCTTGCTAAAATACTGTTCGAAAACATGAACCATAATATCAACAACGCCTGCCGCGGTATGATATCTATTAACCGTATAGGTATATTCCGGATCTAATATAGAAAAGGTAGGTTTTAAAAACGGTGATCCGATAGCAAGCTTGCGCTTAGTATCCTCTTTTGTAATAACAGTATTGCCATTCATTTCGCTTCCTGTAGCGCTTAGGGTAAGAACAGTACCAATTGGTAAAGCACCATTAGGCGATATGTCTTTTGTAAAAAAATCCCACACATCACCGTCGTATTTCACACCGGCTGCTATCGCCTTTGCTGCATCTATAACACTTCCGCCACCAACAGCTAATATAGAATCTACTGATTCCTTTCTGCATAGGTCAATACCCTTGTAAACACTCTTAAGGCGGGGATTCGGCTCAATCCCTGAAAGTTCCGTATAAGGGATATTTGCCTTTTTAACTTCCCTTATAACAGCATCAAAAACGCCATTCCTCTTAACGCTTCCGCCACCTGTTACTATAAGCGTTTTTTTAGCTCGTTTTTTAAGTTCTACTTCTATAGCCCGAACTTGTCCCTTGCCGAAATGAATAGTTGTTGGTATATGTTGGGCAAAATTAATCATTTCACACCTCTATTTTTATCTGCTTTACAATTTCCTTAACCAAATACTGGCCCCTTTCCCCTCTAAGCACAAGGGCATATTTTCACTAAACCACTTGGCATGATAATGTTCCAGAAAGCTGTTAAATAATGTGATTTTAAACTCGGGATTGTATTGCAAGAATGCTCTCAATATATAATTTTCATTCCATGCTACTCCTTTAAAAACCCAATCCTTTGGGTATTCGAAAGGATAAAAAATATCATGAAAATGTATAAGTACACCCGTCTTCAACATAGGCATTATTTCAAAGAAAATACGACTCAAATCACTTCCGATTTTTAAAACATGCGAAGAATCAATAAAAAGAATATCATTTGCTTCTAATTGCTCAAATAATCCTATGTCAGCATCCTGTAAGAGGTCTGTTACAATTTTGTGATTTTCTTTATCGCCTTTTTTAAACAAGGAAAATAGGCGATCGGGTTCCGGATCTATGAAACAACATTTGATTTTGTTTTTAAAAAAATATTCATTTGTGTCCAAAATTGCAGCGGAAGAATAACCTGATCCAACCTCAACAATTCTACCAGGCTTAAAATGCTTCATGACTCCATAAAGAAAAATCGCATCGGAATAAGGATAAAATTCATTTTTGAAATGGTACCTTAGGCCTTCTTTTTTCTCGTCAGCGAAAGGTCTTTCGTCATAATATTTTTTTATTTCTCCGAGCAGCGCAAGTTGCCCTTCTTCATTAAGATCTATGCCAGCGATTTTTTTATCAATGATGCTAAAAATTTTATCTGCGTTTTTGAGAATTTCTTCTTTTGACGGAATAGGACTTGCAAAATGACCAGGGGGATACTTCGTCCTGTATTTGAGCGGCAATATATCGTAATTCACCTTATTTAATGTTCTGCTTAAAACCCATTTTCCTACTTTTTTTATTCTTTGTTTCATTTTTTAATATACTCGCTTTATATCAAAATGTTATTCTTGCTTACCAGTGGCC
>JABMRN010000203.1 GCA_013202515.1 Candidatus Omnitrophota bacterium
ACCTTTAACGCGGTAAAGATACTTCCAAGCTTCCTAGGAGAGGATGCCATAGCACTTGGTGCTGTTGCCCTCGGTATCCGGGAGCTCTTCCTCAATACGTAGTTTCAATCACAGCACAAAATCTAAGCCCAAAAGCCCATATCCTACATTGTGCACCCTTAATTCTATATCACTGCTGTTAAGAGTATAGCTCACCGTCGTAGCATATCTCGAAAGCTACATTTCTTTTACATTATTGTTACATTACTGTGACAATAATATAACATATATATGATATACTCTGTGCACGATGGTTAACTTTAGACAGAAAGAAAGTATATTAATAAAAGCCCCTCGCCATCCGGCATTAAAAAAAGTGGCTCGGGACAATTTTTCACAGAAACACAAAAATTGGAGATAAATAAATGAATATGAAAAGTTCGACGACATGTAATGTATTTAAAAAAGCTGTTGCTTTAATCACAGTGCAGCTATTTCTATTATCAAATATAGGCTTTGCCGCAGATGATGTTGCCAAGGTAGCAAGCCCTAAAGTAGAATCTCAAGCCCTTGCTGTAGATGCGCTGGCAATTCCAAGAGGTATAGGCACCATAAAGGAACGATCATTAGGGGAAAACGGCAAGCTTATTCTCTATATTCAGGATGCCCATTGTAATTATGAAGCGCAGAATAACATATCCAGAATCCTTGAGCATTTGATTAAAAATTACAATATAAATTTTGTTGCTGTTGAAGGAGCCGATGGTATAGTTGATACAAGCTGGTTTAAGGCCTTTCCGGATGAAGACATAAAGAAAGAAGTGGCAGATTACTTCATGAAAAAAGGCGAAATAACAGGCGCTGAATTCCTTTCCATAACAAGCGATTATCCTTTTACAATTTACGGAGCCGAAGACAGAAAATCCTACATAGATAACCTGAATAGTTTTCTTGAAAGCTACCCCTATAAAGAAGAATTCTTAAAGTATTACACAAACATCAAATCAGTTCTCGGAAAACTTAAAACTTATATATACACAAAAGAACTGCTTCGGGTGGATAGTCAGATCATGCGCCACAAAGACAAGAAGATTAAATTTGCCGACTATGCAAGATACCTAAATAGTATTATAGCTAAAAAAGCCGTAAATATTAAAAATTATGCTAATTTCAATATTCTGGTAGAGGCGCTTAAATTTGAGAAAAATATAGATTTTGACATAGTCAATGAAGAAAGGGCTGTTTTAATTGATGAGTTGAGCAAAAAAATCTCCAAAGAAAAGCTTTCCGAGCTTGTTAACCAGAGTTTGTCTTTCAAGCTCGGAAAAGTTGAAGGAAATGAATTCTATAACTATCTTGCCGAACTTGCCAAAGAAAATGATATCTTAATTTCCAAAAAATACGAAAATCTTGGAAAATATATGATCTATTCAAGGATTTACGCCAGGATAGATAATGAGCTTCTTTTTGATGAAATTGACGAACTCATAGCCGCCTTAAAAGAGAAAATGTTTCAAAATGATGATCAGAGGACGCTTGATAAACTTTGGAAAGACGTAAACACAACCCTTGGTTTTATGAATATAGAACTGACAAATAAGGAATATGAATACTATCTTGGGAACAAAGACAAGTTCAGCCCGGAAATTTTCACATCATTTATTAATACACAAGCAACGCGGTTTGGCCTGGCCTATAATGTAGGTGTGCCCAGTGAAGAGTTAAGCAGCGTATTCACAAAATTGATAAACTTTTACGAGATAGCTCTGGAAAGGGATGAAATTCTCGTTAAGAACATGTTTAAAGGCATGAGGGGCAAGAAGACAGATGTTGCGATTCTGATAACAGGTGGTTTTCATACAAAGGGTGTTACGAAGTTTTTGAAAGAAAAAGATGCATCATATGTAGTAATAAGCCCTTCTATTACAGAAGACACGGAAAGCCCATATATAGCAGTATTAACAGGACAGAAAACACCGTTTGAAGAACTTATTATAGGTACAGCAGAGGCCGCACAGCTTCAATTTACATCAAGATTCTGCAGAATGTGCAGAGATCCAAGGATAACCGGAGATAGCGTTGAAAACGCCGGAAAAAGTTTTCTTGAAGAATTAGCCAGAAATATTGTCGAGGCTTATTTAGTAACATATCCTGATAAACCGCAAGCAGCTGAAGGCGACAGACGGGCCATAAGAGACGATATAATTAGGCAATTCATGGATTGTTCCCGAACATGCCCCGATAAAAAAGGCTCAAGGCATATCGCAGATTATATAAGAAAAAATTTTGATACGCTTTTTGCTGATGTTGGAAGCACGCTGATTGATTTGCAGGAAATAATCAACGAGAGTTTTGCCCAGAGAAACGAGTGGGGTAGGCGCGACTGGTTCAACGAGGTGCATCGGATCCTGTTTGAGAGGGTGCCCTTACTTGCGATAAAACTTGCATCGCTTGAAAATTTTATAGATGAACAAAATCCCAATGTTGTGATAACACAAATAGAAGAAATTGTATCAAGCGAGCAGGAGGCAATGATTCTGATGCTTGCTTTCCAGCCCGGCGAGGAAGGAATGAAGTCTACATCCGCAGATATATTAATTGCTCATGCAAAGGAGCGCTATTCCGAGATTCACGGGGCAGAAAAGGCAAATGCTGGCTACGAGTTAAGCTGCGAAAGGCTTGGAGGAGAAGAGGCAGTACAGGGCATCATTAAGGAAGTTGAGTCTGCGCTGCAAGAGACTGTGGTTGCTGCCATGGTTTTTGGAAAAGGAGATATTTTTAAGTTCTGGGATGAAATGACATGGCAACAGAAAGAGCACCTTTTAAAACAGCTTTATTCAATAGAGATGGAAGAAGTAGAAAATTGCTATTACGAGTTTATAATAAGAAGTAAACAAGGTGCCCATGTTGATATTACGCAAAGTGTCGTGGAAAATCCGAGCGCTAAGGACGCACGGCTTCCCGGGCCTCAACGCAGACAAGCTTTCGAGAGGGGGTCAGACGCATTTGCAGAAGGTAAAATAGGGTATCTGGAGCTTGCGGGTGGCACAGGTGCTAGATTAGGATACAACTATTCAAAGATTATGTTTCCGGCAAGCCAAATTTTGGATAAAGAACTCGGGAAATTGCATGCCGAGGCAATAAAGGCTAAGGCGGATATGCACGGAAAACCCATTCCCTGGCTTTTGATGACCAGTGACGTAACTCACGATGAGACCATGCGCTTTTTTAACGAGAATAAGGTAATTATCGATGGAAAGGAGTATTATTTTGGATGTGTGCCGGTTGGTTGGGTGCGTTTCCAAAAACAAAGGGTTATGCCTCAGGTAACTAACGATGGCGAATACATCTTGGACAAAAAGAAGAATGGAATGTATGAGATTGTAGTGGGTGGTTTCGGACACGGAGATGCCAGAGACCTTATCCTTATGAATGAAAACATTTTGAGCTGGTTTGAGAGTTTCGGCGTAGAGTATGTGAGTATATTAAACATGGACAACGCCTTTATATCCGAAGAAACTGCATTTGGATGGCACATTTTATCGGGTCTTAGTTTGCCGCAAGAGGCAAATGGAGACATGGTAGAGCATATGTCTGTTCTAGCGGTAGAAAAGAGACATCCCGAGGAAAAAGTAGGCATGGCTGTTAGGCTTGACGGAAATCACGCTATGATTGAATATAATCAGGTTCCTGACGAACAAATCTATCTCATGTGGACTTATGAAATAACCTATCAGGATAAAACAATGAGGTTTGTAATATTCAGGGATGATGACGGATCAATAAGATTACGCCCCATGGGCGATGATTCAGAAGATGATATGATCAAATTTTTCCAGGAGCATTTTGATAGACAACCTGTAAAAGAGCAAGCGGATGGAGGGCAAACGAAAACAGTTATTAAACCCGGATTAAATTTAGAAGGTGGATTTATAACCCTAGATGAGTGGGTTGAAAAACATCTTATGACTAAAGAGCAGATTCACCCTGACGCTTCAGTGGCATATCACACAGATCAGTTTGCTGGACAGCTAGTTTGCAATTCTGCATCTTTGATGCTAAATGTTGGAAATGTAAATCAGCTTATTTGGAGCTTGAGTTCTTTTAGAGGTTTGCACAAGCTTCCTGAACTTCCTGTTGTTGTTGCAAAAAATAAGCCTGTTGAAGGATATGGGCCGGGAACTAGGGCTCATCATATAAAGGAAAGTGGAGATGTAAAATCGCACAAGTTTGAAGTTATGGCTTTTCACGGATTTTTCGGAAATCCGGTAAGGGGAGCACATATTATTATACCTAGAGTAGGTGGATTTGCACCGATAAAGAATAAACCTCAAGAAGGAGTTGATACCAAAGAGACTGCTCAGGCTATTTATAACAAGTATGATATTAAGTTCCTTGAAGACGAATTTGACTGGGAAATTGGAGATGGTGCGATAGTGGAATTATCTTCGATGTTTAGAGGTAGGGCCACCTATGGTGTTAAAAAAGGAGGCCGCTTAGGCTCTAATGCAAGAGTTTGCCTGACGGGTAAAGAAACTACGATAGGAACGAATTTTTACGTGGATATCGAAAAAGCATTTATCGTGGATATAGCCTATGAAATCTTGGAGGATACCAGGGTTCAGATTGGCAGGAATGTACACGTTGCCGCAAATGTCAAAATAAAGATGAAAGGCGCCGGTTTTGTTAGTATAGCCGATGGTGCGGAAATAACAGAGGATATAGATGTAGAATTGGAAGACGGAGATAGGATTGTTATAAAACAGGAT
>JABMRN010000204.1 GCA_013202515.1 Candidatus Omnitrophota bacterium
ATCTGCAGTATAAACTCTCGCTTCCATTTTCCTGTTTTGTGATGATTCTTGTAGCAGCACCCTTTACCCTTGTAACCTCAAGGGGCAAAGCACTTCTTGGAATGGCTAAAGGTATTCTTATGGGCCTGACCTATATTCCCATAGTTGCGGTGGGCTTGGCGTTGGGAAAAGGTGGGTTTTTGCCGCCAGTAATTAGCGCCTGGTCAGCAAATATCATCCTAGGCGGCATCGGGATCTATCTCTCCCGCAAACATTAATCATCCCCTTCACCATCAAGGTGAACCCCAACATGCTCTTCTTTTAATTGTATTTTTACTGGTTTTTTAGGGGCGTATTTTAATATTGAATCTTTTGTGCCAGCAATGTTTAGCTTATTAAATAAAAATTCGAATTTAGCTCCAACCTCATCGGTCAGATGTTCCTTAACATCATCGGGTAACTCTAAAATATCTTTTTTGAAGGCTCCCAGCGCCTTTTTTCTTGTTTTATACAAAAATTGTTTCTCTGTCTGGCCTTCTTTTCTTTCGGATGCAGCATTTTTCTTAAGCCATCCATAAATCTTCTCCCGCAGTGCTTCGGGAAAAGCCTTGCTCTCATATACTATATTCTGAAACTGTGTAGCAAGGTGAACCTCCGCCGCCTCCATCTCCGGAAATTTACCAAACGCCTCATCCGGAAGGGTCGAGGCACCGTGTTGGACAGCACCGGCCATGCCGAATTCTTCTCTTGCAAGCTTCGAGAGGTTCTTAAGGGTATCGAAATCCAATTTTACCTTTGCAACCTTTCCATCAGGCAGTACAACACCTCCGTGAGAGGTGCCTGTCTGGATACTTATCTTGCTTATGCCTATCTTTGACTGCCCTACTTCCTTCTTGTAGCCTTCCATGAACGCACGCAGTTCCTCCGGAGTAGAATTCTTACCGCCCACTTCCCCTATTTCTCCGCCGACAGAAACTTCTATTCCAGCCGGCTGTATCTGGCGGATATAGTTGGTCATCTCGGCACACATCTTATAATTAAGCTCCTGTTGCTCTATTGTTTTTGTGCGGGAGAGGTCGACCAATGTGGAAGAATCGATATCGATATTATAAAATCCCGAATTTATCGAATCAAGAATAATCGCCTTTATACCCTCTTCTTCTTTCTTGGGGTTTTCGCTGAATTTTTTATGGTTAAACTGAAAATGATCTCCCTGAATAAATACAGGTCCCGAATAACCTTCCTTAACTGCAGCAGCCAAGCACATGGAAGTGTACTCTATCGGCGGCTGGTCAGTGTAACCCATTTCTGATTTTGCAACTTCAAAGATGAAGGCCCCCGCGTTTATCTTCTTAGCTGCCCTAAAAATGGCAGAGGCAAGATAAAACGTCATGGTCCTTAAATTTATGGCCGGAACCGTAAAACCTCCGAATGCTCCCTTGCCCCTAGCCATGTAGAAATCATTAATACTGTAAGGATAAATACCGGATTCATATGCTATCTGGAATATATCTTTTGCAATTTTTCTTTTTTCTTCGATTTTTTTTGTAAGTGCCAGTTCCAGCGCTTTCCTCTCTATGCTATTAGCCATTCTTAGCTTTTCTCCTTTAGATCGCGAGCACCTTCGTCAGCTCGTATAACTTCTTTTCCATGTTCAACTTATCTTTAGTTCTTTTACATGCATGGTCAAATGTTACGAGCCGTACACTATGGCTTTCAATGCCTACCATCTTGTCGCTCTCGCCTTTTAAAACCGCCTCTATGGCATGGGCCCCCATGCGCGAAGCCAGAATTCTGTCATAGGCATCGGGTGAACCACCGCGCTGAACATATCCCAATACAACTGATCTTGCCATATAACCTGTATTTTTGGAGATTAGATCGGATATTTCCGATGCCTTCGCTACACCTTCGGAAACAATCACAATCCAACTAACCTTTCCTTTTTCCCTGCCTTTTCTTATATCGTCATACATATCCTCTATCTTATATCTGCTTGAGGGGAAAAGAACATCCTCCGCTCCGCCGGCCAGCCCTACGCTTATCGCAATAAAAGGCTCCACGCGGCCCATGACCTCAACTACATAGATCCGCTCCATGCTTGAAACCGTATCCCTGATTTTATCTATAGCGCTTAGGGCTGTATTTACCGCGGTTGAGGCTCCGATTGTATAATCGGTACCTGCAACATCATTATCTATTGTGCCGGGAATGCCGATAACTTGGATATTCTTATGTTCTATAGAAAATTTATGCGCCCCCTTAAAGGAACCGTTTCCTCCTATTACTACGAGGCTGTCGATGGCGTATCTTTTTAAAGAGCTATAGGCCTTTCCCCTTCCGCTTTTCTTCATGAATCTTTCAGAACGTGCGGTCTTTAACATGGTGCCACCCTTTGACAAAATATTGCTCACACTCCGTGCGTTCATCTTGATGAAATCACCATCGATGAGCCCTTCATAGCCGTATCTAACGCCAAAAACCTCTAGATCATTATATATGGCACATCTCACCACGCTTCTTATCGCGGCATTCATGCCAGGGGCGTCTCCACCGCTAGTAAGTACAGCAACTTTTTTAGGCTTTTTAGTTTTCTTCTTCATAGCGCTATCCCCTATTAAGTTCCGAGCTGCCAACTTGCCAGGTAAATCTTCTGCTCCTCAGTTAAAGTATCAAATTTTATTCCGAGGGCTTTTAATTTTAAACGTGCAATTTCACTATCTATTTCATCAGGTAGCTTGTAAACCTTACTACCTAGTGTTGCGGAATGCTTAACGAGATATTCGGCTGAAAGTGCCTGGTTTGCAAAACTCATATCCATGACGCTCGCCGGATGGCCTTCAGCTGAAACCAGATTTATGAGCCGGCCTTCACCCAAAAGATTAATTCTTTTTCCGTTCTTTAAAGTATATTCCTCAACAAACTCTCTTACTCTTCTTTTTTACGAGAAAGATTTGTTAAAGCCGGTATATCAATTTCGACGTTAAAATGACCGGAATTTGCAACGATAGCACCATCTTTCATTAGCAGGAAATGCTCTTTTCTTAGAACCTTCGTATCGCCAGTAACAGTTACAAAAACATCGCCATACTTACATGCTCTGCTTATAGTAGTAACCCTGTAACCGTCCATTACAGCCTCAAGCGCCCTCAAAGGATCAACTTCACACACCGTGACGTTTGCGCCTAAACCCTTGGCCCTCATCGCTACGCCACGGCCACACCAGCCATATCCGCATACGATAAAATTGCTTCCACACATAAGAATATTTGTTGCCCTCAAAATGCCGTCCATGGTTGACTGGCCTGTTCCGTATCTATTGTCAAAAAGGTGCTTAGTATTGGCGTCATTAACCGCCATGATGGGAAAAAGAAGCGCTTTGTTTTTCTCAAGACTCTTCAAGCGTATTATTCCTGTTGTTGTTTCCTCGGTACCGCCCAGGATATTACCAACGAGATTACGCCTTTTTGAATGTACAGTTGAGACAAGGTCTGCACCATCGTCCATCGTTATATTAGGCTCTACATCCAAGCATTTATTCATATGCGCGTAATAAGTTTTTCTATCTTCTCCCTTAATCGAAAAGACGGGAATCTTATAATCCTTGACCAAGGTTGCAGCCACATCGTCCTGTGTGCTTAAGGGGTTAGATGCACAGAGATATACCTCAGCACCGCCTACCTTAAGAGTCTCGGCAAGGTTAGCCGTTTCGGTCGTTACATGTAAACACGCCGCTATTTTTACATTTTTTAGCGGTTTTTCTTTTGCAAACCTCTTGCGTATAAGGGATAAAACTGGCATGTACTCATTGGCCCATTCGACCCTTAGCTTGCCTTTCTTCGCTAATTTAATATCCTTAATATGGTAATTCATTTTTCTCCTTTCATAAAGTGAAACTGCTACACATCTACATTTTTAAGTTCAGATTATGAACGCTTCTTTAAAATATGTGCTTTATCGATCTCCTCCCAAGGAAATCCCTCTTCTTCTCTTCCGAAATGTCCGTAGCTTGCTGTCTTCTGATAAATGGGTCTCCTTAAGTTTAGATGTTCAATAATTCCCTGTGGTGTCAGATCAAAATTTTCTCTTACCAGCTTAATGATTTTTTCTTCGCTTACCTTTCCTGTTCCGAAGGCATTAATCATTATACTGACAGGCTCCGCCACCCCTATTGCATAGGCAAGCTGAATCTCACATTTCTTAGTTAAGCCTGATGCCACTATGTTCTTGGCTACATAGCGTGCCATATAGGAAGCTGACCTATCAACCTTTGTCGGATCCTTGCCGCTAAAGCAACCACCGCCGTGGCTTCCTACACCACCGTAGGTATCCACGATGATCTTTCTTCCGGTTACACCTGTATCGGCCATAGGCCCGCCAACAGCAAATTTACCTGTGGGGTTAATGTATATCTTGGTAAATTTTCCCGTAAGGCTTTTCGGCACTATTTTATCGATTACCAACTTCTTCATATCGTGCCTAATATCTTTTAGCTTTGCCTTTGGACAGTGGTGAGCACTTACCACAATCGCCGTAACCTTTTCGGGTTTACCGTTATTATATTGAACCGTTACCTGGCTTTTACCGTCTGGACGAAGATAATCTACGAGCTCTTCTCTTCTCACAAATGCGAGCCGCTTGGTTAGCTTGTGTGCCAGCGAAATCGGAAGCGGCATAAGCTCTCTTGTTTCATCTGTAGCATAACCAAACATCATTCCTTGGTCTCCGGCACCTCCCGTATTCACACCCATTGCTATATCAGGAGATTGTTTTTGAATAGAAGTTATCACTCCGCAGGTTTGATAATCAAAGCCGTAAGCAGGGTCATCATATCCAATGTCCTTTATTACCTGACGAACAATACCCGGTATATCTACGTATGTTGAGGTGGTGATCTCTCCTGCTACCATCGCAAGACCGGTTGTCACCATGGCTTCGCAAGCAACCCTTCCCATGGGATCTGTTTTGTAAATAGCGTCTACTATACCATCCGAAATCTGATCACATACTTTATCCGGATGCCCCTCTGTCACACTCTCAGAAGTTAATAAATACTTGTGCTTACTCATTCCTTTTCCCCTTTCTCTTTCATACGATACTCATCATCTGCCTTTTTAAGCGACCCCCTGTCGCCTATGTCGTACCACTTCTCTTTAAATACAAAACCATAAACCGGCTCTTTTGTCTTGAGCCATTTTATAAAATTTCCCGGTGCATCTTTTGTAAGGTCACTCTTCATATAGAGGTCTATAAGTTTTAATTTCTCTTTCGGATAGAAATACACGGCCGTTGCCGCAAGTGTGCTTTTTGGATCTTTCGGTTTTTCCTCAAAATCAACAATCTCAGCACCGTCCTTCTTAACAACGGCTATACCGTAAAGCCTGGCTTTCTCTATACTTTTCACATCATAAAGGGCAAGCGTTGCACTAGGTTCTTTCGACTTAGCAAAATCCACAAAATCCCTTAGTCTAAATTCAAATAGGTTGTCGCTTCCAAGAACCAAAAGGTCTTCATCAACGCTGGCTTTTTTTAACGCAAAATTGATATCGCCTATAGCGCCCAACCTATCTTCGTTGGATACAGTTCCGTCATTTAAAACCTGAATCTTCTTTTCTAGATTCTTAACCTTAACCCAATCTTGAAAAGCTCCGAAGAATTTCGCATTCGTGACAATATAAACACCGTCACATTCCTTAATGGAGAAAACACTCTCTAGGACACGCTCTAATATCGCCTTACCACCTACCTCGAGAAGCGCCTTGGGTTTGTTTAAAGTAAGCGGATAAAGCCGTGTTCCGTATCCTGCGCCCAGTATTAAAGCTTTCATCTCACCTCGGATAACTCACAACTCATAGATTCATAGCGATATCAGGCGCTATTTCCTTTAGCTTATGACTTGCCAATTTCTCAATTTCAATACTTGTGGAAAGGCGTAACGCTTTATCAGCAAGTGTTCTCGCATCCTTGTATGAAACAGCCCTTATTAAACGTTTTATTTCAAACATGTTAACGGGGGAAGTGCTAAACTCATCCAAACCAAGTCCAAGCAAAATCATAGTCATCAAGGGATCCCCTGCCATCTCTCCGCACATACCTACCCAAATATTTTTGGCATGGCCATTATCGATAACTGTTTTTATAAGTCGCAATACTCCCGGATGAGCAGGTTCATAGAGATATGCTATCTTTTCATTAACCCTGTCAACTGCTAGAGCATATTGTATAAGGTCATTTGTACCTATACTGAAAAAATCAACCTCATTGGCAAGAACGTCACTCGTTAAGGCAGCTGAAGGCACTTCAATCATCGCCCCTACCTCTATATCCTCATCAAATTTGACTGATTTTTTTCTCAGCTCTTTCTTTACCTCTTCAAGAATCGCATTTGCCTTCCTTAATTCACCGATACCCGAAATCATCGGATACATGATTTTAAGATTCTTGGGGACAGAGGCCCTTAAAATAGCTCGAAGCTGGGCCTTGAATATATCGGGTCTGGCAAGACAAAATCTTATGGCGCGCCATCCCATAAACGGGTTCATTTCCCTTGGGATTGCAAGGTTGGAAACGAATTTATCCCCGCCTAAATCCAGCGTCCTCAATATCACATGTTTGGGATAAACCTTCTCAGCTACCGACTTATATGCCATGAAATGCTCTTCTTCCGTAGGCAAATCCTTCCTATTCATATAGAAATATTCTGTCCTGTAAAGTCCTATTCCATCGGCGCCGTGTGCCAATACGCTTGAGACATCCTCTTGAAGTTCTATATTGGCAGAGAGGATTATTTTTCTCTTATCGAGGGTTTCGCAGGGAAGTGTTTTAAGGGCGGTGAGGTCTTTTTCGAAAGCCGTAAAACGTTTCTTGTCGACCTTGTATTTTTTTATTGTCTTTTCGGTAGGATTTATTATGACTTTCCCGTGTCCGCCATCTACTATGATTAGATCACCGTTTTTCACTTTGCTTGTAACTCCCTCAAGCCCTACACAGGCCGGTATTTCAAGAGACTTGGCCATTATTGCTGTATGCGAGGTTCTTCCTCCTATGTCAGTAGCAAAGGCTATAACATTGCCCCTGTGCATCATAGCGGTTTCAGAAGGCGAAAGGTCGTAAGCTATTACGACAACCTTATCTTTGATGTTTTCTAGCGTATCTTTTTGGGTTCCTAGAAGGTTTCTTAATACCCTCTTTCCTACATCATTAATATCGCTTACTCTCTCTTTAAGGTAATCATCATTTGTGCTTGAAAGAGCCCTTATATATTTCGTCATGACTTCTAAAAAGACAAACTCTACACCTAGCAATTCATTCTTTATTCTTGATACGACTTCGTTTATCAGGATCGGATCTTCTATTACCAAAAGATGTGCGCTGAATATCTCGCCGTGTTCTGAACCCATTTCCTTGGATATCTTATTTTTTATTACTAAAAGCTCCCGCCGGGTTTGCGCAAGAGAGCTATTGAATCTTAGCACTTCCTTTTCTATGTCCTTCTCCTTGATTTTACGCTTGGGAATTATAAATTCCTCACTGTCTACTAGATACGCCCTTCCCGTCGCTATGCCGGGAGCAGCTGGAATGCCCTTTAGTATAATTTCTTTCATTTTCTTTTTCCTTTGCGTGTAAATTTAAGATCCGTATCCGAAAGTAGCAGATCTGATAATTCTTTTACTGCATCTAGAGCATCATGCCCATTTGCGCTGACCGTTATCGTCTCTCCCTTTTCGGCCGCAAGCATTAATATGCCCATTATGGACTTTCCGTTTACACGTTGCTTTCCTTTTGTCACGTTTATATCGCTGTCATATTTATTAGCGGTTTGGACAAAAAGTGCAGCAGGCCGCGCGTGTAATCCTGATTTATTTTTTATGACTATCGTTTTTTCTACCATTTTATTTTCTTGTCAAACTGAAACTTATCATTTAATCAACAGACACAGTTATGCTGAAATCCAGGCCTTCCCCTATACGCAAAGAAACCGGCCTTTGAACAAACATACTTAGATACTGATAAGTTTTATCCAGCCCTGCCTCTGTTTCGTTTAAGGTAAAAATCGGCTCTGTGTGTAGTCCGACAGGTATACTGAAACGGTAGTTCAGCTGTATACCAGACCACTCATCTTTCAGTATAAAAGAATTAAGGTTTCTGAAATTACGTTTTTTCAGGTAATACTTATTCATAAACGACCAGTTAAATTCCATTCCAAATACCGAGGAAAACTTTCCGTTGGATACATTTTTTAGGCTATAATCGATTCGAAACTCAGGGGCATCTTGAACGATAAGTTCTTTTTTGATATTGAGACGGAATAAGCCTCTTCTAAGATTGATATCTTCGGTTCTTTCAAATTCAAGCGATACACGGTCTTTATCCACTCTTTTATTAATAGTATGTGGCATTCCTTCCAATTTTATGAGGTCAGCAGCATCTCCTTTAAAGTATCTATTACCCGCAGAAAAATATTCTATTACCGAATTTTTCTTTCCTTCGTCATAAACTAAAAAGTTTTTTAAGCCCTTTCCCTTGACCCCGAGTATATCGTGGATATTCACATACCGGCCTTTTTCTATGTTTTTCTTTATATTCTTCAATTTGCCGCTTCTCATTTTAAAAAGCTTGGAATGATATGGTTCAAGCCGGCGCGTGATGATATTCACCATATTATAAGACCTTCTTTTCTCGTCAAAGCCAAATATAGAACCGGAGCGATCTGGGTTAATGTAAAGGTCTAAAAAGCGGTTACCAAGAATAACCTCGTCTTTTTTATCGCCGTCAAGGTCGCAAGCCCGAAGGCGTACGTTATCCTCCGTAGTCAATTCAGCCAGTATGTTTGTAGCATTAATGAGGTGCTTGTAAACACCGGCCCGGAGATGGTTCATATAGAAACCTCCGAACACACCATGCCAATAGGCACATCCGGCCTGTGCTTTATATAACTCTCTTTTTGCCTTTTCAATAGAAAGCTTACTCTGCACGGTCACAGAGGTTCGTTTTGATTCCTTTTCTATATCGTCTATGATACCGCTTACCGAAAGCATGCGGTTTCGCATTATGTTTGCCTCTGGATAAAACTTGAAAAAGTTATTAAAATCTCCTCCTGACCATTCCATCATTTCGCTGTAGCTAGACGGCGGGATATTTACCTCTCCACAAGAGCTAAATTTTTCAAAAACACTTTTAAAGCTTACTGTTTCGACTGGACTTCTGGGATCGCTCAAGTATTTAAAGAACCTCTCAAGCCAGCCCTTTTTGTAAACCCAATCGTAGGTATGTGGCCAGAAGCCAAACTTTTCTCCGTCATCGGCAAAAGTAACGCATAGATCTTTTGAATCTTTTTTGTCCCTAATCGTCTCGAAGTATCTTGTAACATCCCTTATTCCGGCAAACGGAATGATGTACCTTAATTTTTTACTTGCTGCAAAAACTTTAAAACCGTTTTTTGTTTCAAAATAGCCATGGATTTTTTCTTCCGGAACTCCAGCGCGCCTTAGATGGTTTTCATCAACAATAGTATATTCAAGGCCTTCCTTTAAAAAGATGTCCGAAAGGCTGTCCTCCCATACCCTTTCGGTTAACCAAAGTCCTTTTGCCTTAAACTCAAGGTGCTCTTTGATAAAATTACTCATCAAATGAATCTGCCCCCTCTTGTCTTCATCTGGTATTATCGGAAAAATTGGTTCGTAAAAACCCCCTCCCAGCAAAGTAAGGCGTCCGCTTTTGACAAGGGATTTAACCCTTGAAATAAATTGCGGTTTATTCTTAAACAACCACTCGAGAAGGCTTCCAGAATAATGAATTGCAACATTCACAGCAGGATATTTTTCCAAAACATCTATAAAAGGCTTATACGCCTTATTGTAAGCGTCCTCAAACACCCATCCAAAATTATCACTTGGTTGATGATTATGGATAACCATTAAAAAGCTTATTTTCTTCATATACGTTTTGTGCCTGTCTTTACAGATTTGCAACCAAATCTATTATCAACTTCGCAAGTCTATGTGAATCATGCCTCACATAGTCTTCGGTGTTTACAATGTTACCTTTTATAGTCTCGCAGCCGAGCTCCTTTATAGCTTGAGTATCTATTGCAACCGGATAAGCCTTTTCCTCGGAGTATTTTCCCAGAAGTTTATCAGGAACGAGTCCCGTGTTCACGATGACGTAATTAACAATGCCTCTATGGGTATGGTTTATCAACGCCTGTACGTGATCGCTGGCTTTGTAACCGTCTGTTTCACCGCTTTGTGTCATCACGTTGCAAACGTAAATTTTCTTTGCCTTGCATTTAAGAATCTCATCAGCTATCCCTTTTATTAAAAGATTGGGCATAATGCTGGTATAAAGGCTACCCGGCCCCATTACTATAACATCCGCCTTTCTTATTGCTTCTAACGCTGCCTGGGTAGGCGCGCAATCTGCAGGCTTTATATACACCCTTTTAATTGGACTGGTTGCCTCTGGAATCTTGCTTTCTCCTATGGTCCTGGAACCATCAGCGTGTAGTGACTCGAGAATAACCTTAGTAGTTGCTGATGGCACTACGCTTCCCCGTATCGCCAATACCTTGCTTGCTGCCCGTACAGCGTCTTCAAAATCTCCGGTAAGCCGTGACATTACCGTAATAAAAAGGTTTCCAAAATTGTGGCCCTTTAGACCTATGCCCTCATTAAAACGGAATTGAAAAAGCCTACCCATAAGGTGTTCGGCATCAGCCAACGCTACTAGGCAATTTCTTATGTCCCCCGGGGGGAGAACGTCGAACTCTTCTCTCAGCCTTCCCGAAGAACCACCATCATCGGCTACTGTTACAATCGCAGTGATATTGCTCGAATACTCTTTAAGGCCATGCAAAAGCGTGGATAGGCCATGACCACCCCCAACTACGACAAGGCGCGGTCCTCTTTCAAGAATCCTCTTGGCGTAAACCTTATCTACGAGTTTTCCATCCTTATCGGGTAAAAAAACTGCAATAAAACTATTGACCATTCCCTTTACACCGGTTATGACAAAGAGAATACCAATAAGAATAGTTATGCTAGAAAAGACTTTGTTTGCCTCTACCCGCTCTGATATGATTATTGCAAAGCTAACGGCAATCAACAAAATCCCTATCGCGGTGACAGTAATCCACCTCTTGACCAACATGCCCGGATATAACCATTTAAGTTTTTTAATATAATTTTCAGCAGCTGATAATCAGCTTACTGCCTCTTGTTATCCTCATCACCTAAGATTTTAATTAATTCCTTTTCGTCCTTGGCGTCCTTAAGCATATCCCTAAAGTATTTATCTTTTAACAACCTTGAAATCCTCGCCAGTGCTTTTAGGTGGGGGCCTGCAGATTCTTCGGGGGCTATTAACAGAAAGAATATGTGCGTAGGCTCCCCATCAAGGGATTCAAAATTCACGCCTTGTTTCGAGAGCCCGAATGCCGCAACAAGTTCCTTCACATTCGGGGACTTGCCGTGGGGAATGCCAATATTCTGACCTATACCTGTCGACCCTAATGCTTCTCTCTCCATAATAGTTTTAACAAGCGACTCTTTTTCCTTAGGCTTGATCGCCCCAGCCTTACTCAAAAGTTCCACAAGTTCCTTCACTGCGGATTTTTTATCTTTTGATTTCAGGTCGGCCGTCACCGCCTTCTTTTTCAAAAAATCCATAATTTTCATGTTTCATCCTCCGTGGACAATCCGCCAAGCGAATCAATCCATCTGTTTAGTGTACCCCAAGCAGACCTTTCTTTTAAAGGAATTATTAAGGGACTGCGGGCCTAATTTGTTAGTGGAGCGAGGGACCGGATTCGAACCGGCGACGACTTGCTTGGCAAGCAAGCATTCTACCAACTGAATTACCCTCGCAAATTTTCAAATTAAATTTACGTATAACAGAACAATATAGCTTCAGCAATTTAGGGTTAGAATTATTCAATTCTAAAGTGCAAGCTGCGCGCTGTGTTGTTTTTCCTTCAGCCCAATAGAGCATAATACCAGCAATGAAAAGAGGTTCTTTTTTATACTGTGCGAAACAAGCTTCAGCTTTTCTTTTGACTTCCGCATCACGCTGGAGTCTTTTATCTTCGCGGGCCTCATTCATCATTGCAATCTTGTCCATTTCAAAAATTCCTTTACCCACTACCTTACATGGCATCAAGACTACTGGTACCCGCACTAGGAATCGAACCTAGAACCTTGACATTAAGAGTGTCCTGCTCTACCAATTGAGCTATGCGGGCTCAATTTGATGTATCATTATATCAAAATATTAAGAAATGGCAATAGATTTAGTCAGAATATTGATTTGGAAGGGGGTTATGAAAGAATTCGTGAGATAGCTCTCTATTCCATCTTGAGTTCGCAATCCTCCGTACCGTCGCTTAGTATAACACAGTCTTTCTTTATCTCTTTTACACTATAAACGCCGATATTATCTCCGACGCTTACCACCTCACTATTTATTACAGCCTTTGGACTGCGCTTACTCCATATTATACCGCTTAGCGACAGCCCTCCTCTACCTGCGCTACCTGGCGCAAAGGGATTTCTTCCCCAAGATTTAAAACGCGTTCGCTGGCTTAACCGTTTTGTGGGAACAATGCGCTCTTCTTGGGATAATCCATGGCGGTCTGAAGTTTGGGAAACGCCCGGGCTTTTGTGTACTCCCGTAGGCTTGGATGTTATTCCATAAATTATGCTAATGATCGCGCCAATACCTAAAATTATTGCTATAATAGTTTTTTTATTTTTCATTATACAAATTTTCCATTTATTACAACCCTATCTTACCGAAAGATACATGTCTATGGTTAAATCCGTTTGAAGCTTAGAAGGATTTTCTTCATCGGCAACGATATCAAAACTTTTTACCCTTATCAAACCTTTCTTTAAATCGTCTAGCGACCCCATAAATTCAGCAAGCTGCTGGTATGTAGATTCTATTTCCATCTCAACAGTCATTACCTTGTAGCTCGTACCTTTCTCTGCCTTCACGTCCTTGGGATTGATAGAGATAAAGTTAATCCCCTTGGAACTTCCATGCGTAGTTAGCTCTTTTATGGCGTAATGCGTCTCTTTCTCCGTCACGAGAACCCTCTCGCTATAAATCTTCCCTGCAATCTTAATGACATTGCGGGTTTGGATAACATCATTTTCTATTCGCTTACACTCCTGATATTTGAGATTTAAGTCTTTCATGAGAGGCGCATAAAAAACAAGGTATATTACCAAGACAATGGCTGCAAATATTGCAACCAATGCTATGATTAACTTTTCTTGTTTTAACTCCAGCTTTCCTATTTTCACTCTTTTATAACCCCTTGGTTATATTGACTCTATTAAACAAAGCAAAAAATTAATCTAACCAGCACTTTAATTTAAACCTATTTCCCGCTTTACCATCTTCGGTCTCTAGATCCACTATTGACACAAGCTTAACATCGGTGAACATTTCTTCTTCTAGCGTAAGTACGAAATCTGATAGAACTCCTTCACCATCTCCTGAAATCACGATACCATCCATGACAATTACTTTGTCTTCCATGCTCATAGATGTAAGGTGAACGCTATCGGGAACAATGTTGCTTAATTCCTTAAAACCATCTTCCCAGTGTGGTTCTTCCACTAGCACCATATTGGCCAAATGATGTGCCTCTGCCTTCTTGTGCTGAGGCTCAAGGCTGTCAAGCTCTTTTTGGGCAACTGAAATCTGTTTTTCGAAATTTCCGAGTTGAATTCTCATTCCGATATAAAGAAGCGCCGATATAAGAAGAACGGCAGTAACCACACCCTCTACTGTCCCCCGCCTAACAATCATCTTTGTTTCTTGCTTGATTTCTGCGGGGAGAAGATTTATATTCTTTACTCCCGAAAGAGCCGCTCCTACTGCAAGCTCCAATCTGTGTGAAATTTTTTCCCTCTCTGATATAACGCTTTTATCGATAGAAATACCCTCGAAGGAGTCACCCAAACTGACCTCGAGCCCTAGTTCTTCGGATAGGAAACCTATGAGACCGCTTAATGAAGCACCACCGCCGAATAACACAACCTTATCAATTTTGTCACCGGCGGTTTCCTCCCTGTAATAATGGAAACATCTGTCCATCTCATTAACCAAGTGCTCTAGAGGTGAGCGTATCATAGAGAGGATTTGTGTTGTGGCTATTTTTCCATCGATAATCTTTGAGTCGGATAACGAAGGTATTCCTATTTCGCGTTTTATCTTTTCCGCATCAGCCATACTAAGCTCTGTCTTACCCCTATCTGATGCTAAAGCAACGGTCAATGACTTTGTAAAATCTTTTCCCATAATAGGAATCTTTCGACTGAACATTAATTCTTTGCCCTTTAAGATAATAAGTTCTGAATACAATTCTCCTATGTCGATAAAACAACTTGTATTGTGTCCATGGCCTTCTCTTGAGAAAAGATATGAATGAACAGCAAACTTTTCAAGCGCATATGCACATGGAACAAAAGAGCTCGGTTTAATTCCTGCTTTCGTCAATACCTTTAGGTACTTATCAACCGTCATCTTCGGAGAAACCGCCAAGGCAACCTCATACTTCCTGACGCCTTTCTTAACAACATCTTCTAATATTTCATAGTCAAATTCGGAATCATCAGAAGAAAACGGAAAATGATTTTTTAGCTCTAACTTTATACCCCTTGATAATTCTGCTTTCGGCATGTAGGGTACCGTGCACTTCTTTATGGATGTTTTGGGACAATTGATGCTTACATTGACCTTAGACCTTCGTAGATCAATTCCTCGAAATAGATATTTTATAGCTGATAGGGCTTTTTCTTCTACGGAAACCGCGTCAGATTTTTCAATCTCTTTCAAATCCGCCTTTATAAGGTGTGGACTGCCTTCATTTTCCCTGAAGTAAGCGATCTTTACGGAATTCGTCCCGATATCAAGACCGACAACGAATTCTTTTTTGAATATATTTTTAATATTCATATTTATTACCAAGAAGTTGCATATGCCCCCTGCCCGAGAACTACCCCTGAACCACCGCCAAAACTTTGAAATTCTTCCATTTCGGGCCTATTACCATTAACATTTATTCTTAAATATCTGGCTGCTGGATCCAACGCATCAAACGTAACAGTCCAGGCAGGCGCCTCAACGGGATTGTCTACATTGTTCCATGCTACATCATTGTAAGAATACTGTATAGAAAATGAACTAATCTTACTGGCACCTACTATAATAACCATATTAATAGATTTCTCACTTCCAAAATCGAGCTTTAGCCAGGATCCGTTTCTTACGTCGGATCTCCACTTTGTTGCAGTACTTCCGTCATTGGCGTTACTAGCTACGTTTGTACCCTGCTCTGAAGATGCGCTAGTAGTAGCCGACAATGAAAGGTTGCCGCCAATTGGAATATTTTCTTCTGTTACTCTCCTTCTGGCTATAGGTGTTGTATCATCTGGAATATACCCTTCGGAAACAATCGTATAAGTATAATCCCCGTTATCGGTAGTGGTAACTGTATAAGTCCCTTTTCCGAATGCCTCATCGGTCTCGCTCCATCCAACTGCTTCTTCTTCTGTTGTAAGCGCCCACCTTGCCTTAGCCCATCCTGCCTCTGCAATATAAAAAGCCTGCATATTAAGAAGACCTGTACTTGCACTTTTTATCTCGTAACTGGCTATGGCTAATACCGCTATGACTATACCCGTTAAACCTACCAGGATAACGAATACAAATAATAAAATCGCTCCTTTTTCTTTTCTGATACAAGGCATTGGTCTCGAACTATGTCCCCTGGTTTCGGCAATATGCACTAGAAACTAACGTAATAGAATCATCGCTCTTACTCATGTCTAAAGATATTCCTACTACTCGAATATTATCACGTTTGGCCTGGTTGCTAACATCAGCTGGAATGCTCATTAGATTATCATCCACATCACGATACGAAAGTTCAAAGGTCTCTACATCAGGCGATAAAACCCTGATTGTACCATCAACAGTTCTTTGAAGATCGGTGCCGCTCATATCAAATGTCACAGTCTCCTCGGTTCCATCATTATCCAAGTCAACTGTAATCGTTATAGTATCATCATCTGCATCAGTAATAGTTACTGTGCGGCCGAGATCACGCACCATTCTTTCAATAGCAATGTTGCCATTTTGCCTGATATCAGCCCTATTCATGGCCGAATTCCACGTTCTCAACCCCACTATAAAGGTCCAGGCAACAAACCCCACTAGTATAGTAAGTAGAACTGTAACAACAATAAGCTCAATTAGCGTAAATGCTTTTTTCAATTTAATTTTTCGATATATAAGTTGTGAGCGGCACATCTACTTCGCCGCCTTTTAGGGTCCAATAAACAGTCACTGTAACGAGTTTAAGCTCTGTTTCGGGTTCGGTCACAGTTACCTCTCTTTGAAATCCTGGAAAATCAGTTACATCCGCTTTGGCCTCATTTATAATACCCGTATCGAAATCCAGATTTCTGATTTCTTCCATCCTCGCCTGGGCTAAATTCATTGCTACCGTCGTGTTTTCAGCATCTACGCTGCCAATGATACCGGTGCTGAATAACCCCACAATCACAACAACACCCGCAGCGAAAAGAACAAGCGCAACAAGGATTTCAAGCAGTGTAAATCCACACTTCACTTTATGCCCTCAGATTTTCTAATGACTATTTCCTGCTACTAACTTATTATGGTGAAC